>JACMPP010000162.1 GCA_014377445.1 Oligoflexus sp. | reverse complement strand
GCCTCGAGTCTCTTCTTTTGCGTCTCAAGATCAGAGCGTTGGTCAGCCCCACTCACTCGGGCGTAAGCGAGCGCGCGACGTTCCACGGGCTTAGGCAGATCTTGAATTGAAAAAGTATCCATGAGTTTGACTGTATCATAACGTCGGTGACCACCCATCGTTCGATATGAGGGAAGAAGGACTTTTTCTTTTTCCCATCTTCTCAGTGTGGAGATTGAAACTCCAAGAATTTCTGCAGCTGCGCCCACTGAAATATACATAGATGGTCCATAATATGTATTATTAACAGCATCTTACTAGGCATGGATAAGCTCAATAGATAGGTTCGTCAAGATATTTTATTGACTGTTGCTTACCCCATCCCGATCCGCAATTTTTATCTTTGGACTCTTTTGTGTTCTCAATGTCTGAGCGATCTGCGGTCACAGGCAATGTCGAGACCCTCTTTAGTTTCTTGCCGAATTTTCCTTTCGAACTCTCCCATAAAATAAGCTTCGTGGCCTATTATTTTGCGCCCCCTCTCTTCGTGGGATTTTTACGCCAGAGTTTTCCCGGAACGCTTTCGAAGAAGCTTCTGCGTTTGTTATGGGCGGCGTCATTAAGCTTTGCGATTCCGACACTTTTTCTGACAGTCGAATGGTACAGCAATAAAAACAGAAGAGTCCGCTTCAAAAACTGAAGCGGACTCTTCTGCTTAAAGAGAGGCGTGGGTATTACCAGGCCATTCCGAAGCTCAAGGCCGACAGTACAATCATCCCACCATTTCGATTCGATGGATAACGATCCATGATTTTTGCGCCGCCGATCTTTAGAGTTGTGTTGTAGGTCAGTGTCAGCCAATCGAGGCCAAAGGTGTAATCCCGCCATGACCATTGGTTGCCGAATGCGACGGTAATGCCTGTCCGGCTGTAATAGTCTTCGATGAAACCATCGCCCGCTTTCATGGTGCCGCTGGCACCGAATACGCTGGCTTCGATATTCAGTGTGTCGCTGAGAAAGAATTGACTGTGGGCACCGAGGCGGATCGCCGAGCCTTTTCTCTTCACATCTTGAAAATTAAAATTACCCGGGGATTGAAGAATCTTCTGGTCGAAGCCGAAGTAGAGCTGCTCCATGGCGAGACTGAGACCAAACTTCATATCGGGGTTGTGGAAACAATAAGCCTTCACGCCGTAGGCTACGGGTGTGAAATATTCTTTGTCGCCCTGAAAAGTATTGTAGTCAACAAAGGCTTCAACGGCGGTCTTTTGAGACTGCCTTAAGATGAAACTGCTTTCCTCATCACCATCACCATCTTCTGCTTCGGCCTCATTTTCGGCATCAACAGTCGTGCCTTCGGACTTCGGCATAACGAGAGAATCCGGATTACGCGGGTCGTCCGTAGACGGGGTTTTTGGGGCTGGAGTTGCTTCGGTTTTTTCTTGGCTTTTGTCCGCTTCCGCGACTTTTACGGAGCTGGTTTCAGCGAAGAGAGGAAGAGAGCTGCTTAAAACCAAAGCGCTTGGCAGAAGAAAAGACAATATGTTTTGCATGGGCATCTCCAGGATGGACTGATCCGCGATAACTTTAAAAAGATAGTCTAAAGCATAGAGAGGTCGGCTTAAAGAGGATAGTTCCATGGAGCAGGTACTTTGGCTTAGTGGCGAAATGCGATTATGCCCGAGGGGTAAGAATTTTCGTGTTTTTTTTATTCCTTACTTTCGCTGTGACCGGTCTTCGGCGGAACCGAATCCTTTGCCTTAGACACTTAGAAAGACTGACTCTTTCCAGAATAAAACGCATGATTTCAAGTCTCCATTCTTACCGGCAAATCCGCATCATTCGTTCAGCCCGGAAGTCCGTTAAGAATAGGTCGGAGGCTCATGTGAAAGCTTATTTTACCGCTTGGCTGCTTTTGTCCCTACCCCTTGTCGCGCAGACGGCTTGCCTGACGGATAGTCACGCAAAACGTATCGCGTCGCTCGAACCATGCGCGGACTGGACAACTCATCTTGGAGACTCCCACCAGTGTGCAAACGCTGATGGTGGTTCCATGGGCCCCGATATGGTGAGGCGCGAAATTACGCAGAAGGTTGTGACCGAGGGCTTTCCCCTGCCGCACAAGGAATATGGACTTTCGACTCTGCTCTTCAACTACGACGGGACCTATCAGGCGCGAAAGCTGCACTTTACCTGGTACTTCAACGAGAGGGGAGGGGAGAAGGTCTACCTTGTCTATGCAGAGGATTCCAAGGGCGATTATGAAGTTGAGGATGACGGCTCAATCCATCTCAAGTCCCCGGACTATTCAACCTGTGACGATAGAAAAAGTGGTTCAGGCACGATATATCCCCACGTTCAACACTTTCGCAGAACGCAGCCCTATCGAACCACGATTGGAGCGGAAACCGCTATAGTCTTCGAAACCAAAGGATGGTTGGGCGATTTTTTGGGCAGCAATTATTGGAGCGGTAAGGTTGAGAGTCGCAGCGGCTACAAGCTTCCGCCCTTTCCAAGCGATACGTCCAAGGCCTTGACCTACGACTTCGAAGGATTGAAAGCGGATATCTATTACGGATGCCTCGTGAACGGCTTTGCCAGCTTCGAGGGGAACCACAATCCCAAGATCACTCTGCGCGAAGAGCTACGCTACGAAAAGGATGTGGATCCCAAAAAACTTCGACCTGGCACACAGTTTACAGTCTCGCCCTGAGCGGATGGGAAGATGGGTTTGTTCCTTCGCTTTTTGGGAAGGAACAGTTCTTAACTATCAGTTCAGTCATGCGCATCCTACTTTATGATTTACCTAAACTCTGTCCATCTGGCGTGAAAAGCTTCTGACTCTCAAGCTGGCTATTGTGCCATAGCATAACAGCGTGATCTGACCCGATATAACTGCGTAAACTACCATTTTTGCTAACTCTTGTGCACTCATAACTATCTCCTGTTTTGTACAAGGTAAGTTGTATTGCATAGTACCCGGCACTGTCAAGTAACTGGTTATAGATAAGTTTCAAATCAAATACGTCAGTATGGCATTTTAAACACCTCAAATCCTTGGCCTCGCTCGTCTCCACAGCTTTTAAGCCTTTCGAAAAAAAGCACTTTTTGAAGATGAACTTGCCTGGACCCGTGGGTCTCAATAGAGTCGCAGCAGAACAGCGATTGAGTTCGGACATGACGAAGGGGCGATGGATGGTCAAGGTACTTAAAAGTCATAAAAGCTTTGGTGGGCTCACTCAATTTCTCGAGCATGACTCGTCGAGCACCGGCACCACCATGAAGTTCTCCTGGTTTCTACCTTCGAAACCAGCCAAAGGTTGTTTGATCTGGCTCTCGGGATTGACCTGCACCGACGAGAACTTCATGGCCAAGGCCGGCGCGCAGAAATATCTCGAAGAGCATCAACTGATGGTCGTCTGTCCCGATACCTCACCTCGCGGACTTTCCCTTCCCAATGAGCATGAATCCTACGATTTCGGATCAGGTGCCGGATTTTATGTGAATGCCACTACTTCGGGTTATCGCGATCACTATAAAATGTACGACTACGTCGCGGACGAACTCTATACCCTCGTCCAAAAGAAATTTGACCTCTCCGATCGCATCGCAATAGCCGGGCATTCGATGGGGGGGCATGGAGCACTTGTTATCGGGCTTCGCGAAGAAAAACGCTTCCGTTCGATTTCGGCTTTTTCTCCGATCGTTCATCCCACAGCTGTGGCCTGGGGGGAGAAGGCTCTGCGCGGATACCTTGGTGACGATCGTTCTGCCTGGCAGGACTACGACGCAACAGAACTTCTTTTAAAGGGCAAGCGTCATCCCCAGAGTATCCTTATCGATCAGGGCACTCAGGATGAGTTTTTAGAGAAACAACTTCTTCCTGAGCATTTCCAGGCTGCGAGTCGCAAGGTTTCCCAGGGCTTAAAGCTGAATATGCGGGAGGGCTATGATCACAGTTACTACTTCATCAGCAGCTTTATCGGCGATCATGTTGCGTATCATGCCGAGCATTTGCGATAGGCTCTGTTGGATTTCGTCTAGCCCGCTTTCCCATAAAGAGGGGCTGGCACTCTTGATTTGAGGCGATGGAGCGGGAAAAGAATCTCGATTGCAAAAGGACAGTGGCCGTTCAGGATCCGCTCGGGAAAGAGGACGATGTCGACCGTTAAATCCATTTTTTCGGCGAGTCGCGAGACTTCTGATAGGCCGCGCGGCGCTTGCCAGGCCTTGAGCGTGAGAAGTTTCGCATAGTAGCTGAGATCAGAACCCTTGTCCTTATCGAGAAGAGGGTCCTCATGAGCCCATTCCCGCAATCTTCTAATTCCAAGGCCTCGACCATCATCCTGAATACGAAAGACGATGCCAAGCGTCGTTTCATTTATGCTGAGGTGAATTTCTGAGATCGCACTTTTATGTTTCCAGAGTCTTTCGTAAGAACTTTCAAAGCCATGTTTCACGGCATTATCCACGATTCGATCGAGCATCGTCCGCAGATCAGGTAGATCTTTATAATTGAGTGCGTAGGCCATCACAGAGTCAACTGGGGCTTCGAAGACCAGGCGAGCCTCGCTTGAAATCTTGCGCTCCCGAAGCGCATGATTGGTGATGGTCTGGAGGGCTGCGCGAAGATCGGTCCAGGCCATCTCTTCAAATGATGCAAGCGCGATATCGGCCGCGCGTTTAAGTTCGGGAAGTTGATGGTTCGGGTCTTCATTCCTGAGGTTTTTGACGTCGCGGTCAAAGCTGGTTTTGGCAGCCCATTCGAGCCGCCGGCCTACGATCTTGGAGTTGAGGCGGAGGTACTGCCTACCGGCTTTGCGAACGGCTTCAATTTCCTGCCCCATCGTGATCGGGTTCCATTGGCCGTCCAGATTTTGAACAAGTTGCACAAGGCTGCTGCTCAAGCGTTCGATCTTATTGGACAGAAGTTTATAGCCCATGCTGCGCGCGCCTACCTCAATGGTTTTGGCGTGGACATAAAGTTCCTTCAGTTGATCGTCTTGACGAGTCAGTGTTTTTTGCAACCGACTCGTCATCTGAAAGAGTGTGTTATGCAGTGCGTCCATGAAGAGCGAAAAGCTTTCCACCGAGCGTTTGTTGATTTCGATTATGATCTCCGGATCCTCACTCGCGTCCATTTCGACGAGATTCTCAACCGTGGAAGCTGTCCCACGGACAAGCGGGAGAATGAGATCCGTTTGGCTCTCGCTCAGCTCAAACAGAAATTTTAGGGATCCTATACGCGTGAGAGCGAGACCGAAGGCAAGATAAGGACTGAGGAGGAACTGATGAGGACCCAGGTCCAGAAACTCATGAAAGCAGTCGTAAAGCGTCGCCTGGATAAGACCCAGGCCGGCTAGGAGCGATCCGAGATTCTGTCGGCCTCGGGAGAGGAAGAGGAGGAGAATGATGAATGGCAGACAAAGGATTAGGACAGAGACCTGAATCCAAATCGAAGGCACAAAGCCTATGCTGAGCGTAAGGACCGAACCCATGACGAGAAGTCCAAGCAGATTTTTCCTGCGGATGCGGAGCCTGTAGGTATCGTTTATGAGGTAGGCAAGGCCCATGAGCATCACGATCATGATCGCACTTTCAATCTGCCTTGAGATTACGCTCCCGATTCGGAGTCCTTCGCCAAAGTAGAAGAGGCGAAGGGTCTTGCTGCCTAGAAAGCAAAGGAGAGCTGCACTCATACAAATCATGGAAAGGTAGATGTTCGAATCGAGTTTATTTGCCTGACGCGCAGCGATAAAGAAAAATATTGCGAAAGAGAAGAGGAGGAATACGAGTCCAGCTTGAATTGCTGTCGAGACGAGAAGCGTCTCAGGTGCGGAGAGAAATTTCAAAGTCTCAGCGGACGAGGCAGCAAAGGCTTCTCGGCTCAAAAAGAGAACGATGAAAAAAATCAATCTCACGCTCGGTTTACCCTCTAAAGTGTCTCCTTCGTTATCGGTAAGCAGTCAGAAAAACCAAGCGATTCCAGCCGGCTACGTCAAAGAAAATACAATTACTAATTATGACAAGGGCTTATAGAACCGTTTTAGATAAGCGACCTGCTTTTCATGACAGGCAGACTCGGCCTAATGCCCCCTCCAAGAGCCCGGGAGGGAGGATTTCGAACCATCTGACATAGAGTGAAAATTGTTCTGACCTCTGTGCCAAGGTCAGCTTCGATGACAAGCACCGTAGCTCTCGCGATTAATTCATGTTAAAAAATCTCGACCGGGTTTACCCACCCGAGGATTTTGGCACGATGAGGAAGCTCCATGGAAGAACTTGATAATCCGAAACTCTATCGAATCCGTCACTCTTTGGCTCACGTACTGGCTCAAGCCGTACAACTGAAATTCCCCAAAGCCCAGCTTGGATTTGGTCCTCCGACCGATCAAGGTTTCTTTTATGATTTCGATTTTAGTGATACGACTTTCACGGAAGCCGATCTCAAAGAACTCGAAAAGATGATGAAAAAAATCATCGCCCAAAGTCACGCTTTCGAATATTCGGAGTTTGATTATGAAGGTGCGGTCAATTACCTCCGCAGCGGCGGTCGTGATGAACCTTATAAATTTGAGAATCTGAAGAATCTCAAGGACCGGGGCGTCACTAAATTTACATTCTACAAGAGCGGCAACTTCCTTGACGTCTGTGAAGGCCCTCACGTTGAAAAGTCGAGCCAACTTCCGGCCGACGCATTCAAACTGGATCGCGTTGCCGGTGCCTACTGGCTCGGGGACGAAAAGAATAAGATGCTGACCCGTATCTACGCGCTTGCGTATGAGACGCGTGAGCAACTCGACGATTTCCTCAAGCGCCGAAAGCTCGCCGAAGAATACGATCACAAGAAGCTTGGTAAAGAGCTTGAGATCTATCATTACGAAGACATCATCGGCAAAGGCCTCCCCCTCTGGATGCCCAATGGCACGGTGATCCGTGATGAAATTCAGAAATATGCGGTCGAAATGGAATTCCGCTATGGCTACAAACGCGTTGCGACGCCAAACATAGCCAAAGGTGATCTCTATCTGAAGTCGCAGCATTTGCCCGCTTATCGCGAGTCGATGTTCCCGCCGATGGTCATCGAAGAGGACGAAGGCAAGAAAACAGAGTACTACCTCAAGCCTATGAACTGTCCGCATCACCATTTGATCTATGGTGCCCGCAAACGCAGTTATCGTGAGCTTCCTCTCCGTCTGGCGGAATACGGCACCTGCTATCGTTACGAGCAGTCGGGCGAAGTGTCCGGTCTGATACGCGTTCGCTGTATGACGATGAATGACGCGCATATCTATCTGCGCGAAGGCCAGTTTGCCGAAGAATTCGATAGCCTCCTCGCGATGTACCAGGAGTTCTACAAGACCTTTGGTTTGAGCGAATATCGCTTCCGCCTGTCGATTCGAGGCGAAGAGAACGCGGATAAGTTCAAGGGTGACGCTGACATGTGGAGCAAGGGCGAAAAGCTCCTGGAAGAAGCTTTGATTCGCGCCAAACTCCCTTACTATGTGGGAGTTGGTGAAGCCGCTTTCTACGGTCCGAAGATCGATATTCAGTTCCGTAACCTCATGGGTCGCGAAGAGACTGTTTCCACGATTCAGGTCGATTTCCTGAGCCCCCAAAACTTTGAGCTCGCCTACACCGATGAGACCGGCGCTGACCAGTTGCCGATCATCATTCATCGTGCGCCCCTGTCGACTCACGAACGTTTTATCAGTTACCTTATCGAGTACTACGGCGGGGCTTTCCCGACCTGGGCGGCGCCTATTCAAGTCGTGGCCATCCCGGTTATGGAAGCCTGTCAGGATTCGGCACGTGAGCTGGTCAATGAGCTTCACGGCAAGATGGTCCGGGCTGAAGTCGATGACAGCGACAACACTCTGAACAAGAAGATCAGAACACACTCCATGCGCAAGATTCCGATGCAGATCATTATCGGGCAAAAGGAAGTGGACGAGAACCTTGTGACGATTCGCCGTTACGGTATCCAGGAGCAGGTGACCATGCCGCGTGACGAATTCGTCACAGTGCTTCTCAAAGAAATCTCGGATCGCACGATGCATCGCGCGGCGATGGGTTCCTTGCTCTAGGCTTTATTTAAATATATGGAAAAGAGGCGTCTAACCAAGGGTTAAACGCCTCTTTTTGTATCTCTCGAAGGGATTCTTATTCGACGATCAACTGCTTGAATTTACCGGGACGATCTGGATCCGGTATAAACCAGGCGGCCTGGCCTATTTCATCGACGCCAAGCTTGGCTTGCGGATGATTGGGAGCGACTTTCATGCCGAAATCGGTGAAGTATTGAGCCGTCTGCGCTTTCGTCATTTCACCCAAAAGTCCACCGTTTTGCATTTCACGGATCGCATCCACGAACTGCTCGATGACCCAGCTCAACTGCTCGTCTGTATGCGAGCAGGTGATAAAGGTGGGGAAGCCGTCCCAGATGTGAACGCCTTTATTGCGCAACCAGCAAGCGAGAAGTTCCGGGTAACCGCGACTTTCGTCCGTGATCTTCAGTTTCATCAAAGAGCCGAAGTTCGCGTAATGGAAAGGCGCATCCACGTGTCGAAAGACTTCGTTGAGATCCGCACAGAACTTATCGGCCTTCCTGTTGATGCCGTCCTGCAGAGCGGGTCCCATTTCTTTCATGCGTTTCATCGCGGCCACGGCGGCTGAAAGTGTGAGAGGGTGACGAACGAAGGTTCCCGCGAAATAGGTTACACCCACTTCAGGAATACTCTGATCGCGGTAGTTCCAGTGACCGCCATCGAGTGCATCCATGAATTCGCGTTTCCCGCCGATCATACCGATCGGCATTCCGCCTCCGACAACCTTACCGTAGGTGCTCAGGTCCGCTTCAATACCCATGGCGCCCTGAAAGCCAGCCGGGTGGTAGCGGAAACCTGTGATGACTTCGTCGAAGATCAACACAGTGCCATTCTCTTTGGTGATTTGTCTCAGTTCTTTGAGGAATTCGAGGGGACGGAACTCCGGACGTCGGCTTTGGGCCGGTTCGACGAGGATGGCCGCGAGGTCTTTGCACTGTTCTCGAAGGATCGCGAGAGCTTCATCGGTGCCATAGTCGAGAACGAGCATATTTTGTACGGCAGCTGGCATGATGCCAGGTGCGGCTGCGAGAGGACGAAGTTGTTTGGTGCCACGGACAATCACTTCATCGTTGATGCCGTGATAGGAGCCGGTGAAGCTGGCAATCTTGGTGCGGCCGGTGACGGTACGGGCGATGCGCATCGCACCAAGGACCGCTTCGGAGCCGGTGTTACACCAGGCGACACGATCGAGACCGGTAAGCTCGGTTGCGAGCGCTGAGGCTTCAAGGGCGAGAGGGTGTTGGGGCCCCAGTTCATAGCCGGTATCAAGCTGTTCTTTCATCGCCTTGATGATGAAATCAGGGCTGTAACCAAAGAAGTTGCTACCGAAACCATTCAGCATATCGATGTAGCGGTTGCCGTCGACGTCCCAGATTTCGGAGCCCTTCGAGCGATTGACGAGGATCGGATAGATCATTTCTTTGAGGACGGGTTTGAAACCGGTGACGACACGAGGATCCGCCATCATCTTGCGGGCATCTTGAGTGCGCTGCTTCGATGATTTGGTCTTTTCGTTGTAGGCCTTTTGGAAGGCTTCAATGCTGGCTTTTTGAATGGGGCCGAGCTTATCTGATACCTTGCTGATCTTCGCCATGGCGCCGAAGACTCTTTTGCTTTGATCTTCATCAGCCGGGTCGACAGCGACCGCCGCGGTTTTTGTCACCGATGCTGGTGCGGATGGGCTGCTGACAGCAGCAGGCACTTGGGCCACTGAGGTGGTTGAAGTAGGAGCGACTTGAAAATCAGTGGGAACGGATGCTGGCGCCGATGCAAAAGTCAAAGGCTGACCACTGAGAAGGGCGAGCTGCTGTTGAATGACCTGAAGCTGTTGACTGAAGAGGCCATTCCATTCGCTCACGGGAGCCGCTGCCATCATGGCCAGAGGTTGAGCAAACATCGCCTGAGCTTGCACATGAGGTACTGGTGTCGAGGCAGGGGCGACTGCGCCCGCGCCCGATGCGGCTTGAGCAGGTGCCGGCGCAGACGGGGATGCGGCGGCCAGCGCTGGTGCCGGTGTCGCCGCAGGCGGTAACTTGCTATCGATGAAATGGGCGATGTCTTTCAAGCTGCTCAGTTCTTCCATCAGTTGGCGGAAGCTGATTTCAACCTTGAATTTATTACGGAGCTGAAGCGATAGCTGCGTGAGGAACAGCGAGTCAAATCCAAGCTCGGTAAAATGCGTGGCGTCGTCTTTCGCTTCGATGAGTTCTCCGCTGCTTTCTTCAACCAGCGCCCGGATTTCTTCACTGATTTCATTCACGCGCATATTCGTTTCTCCCTGAGTGGATGTTGATGTTGATGGCGGTATTGGTGTTGGTATTGCCACTAAGGGCAATGGCAATGGCACAGTTTCGATCTTTGCTTCCGGTTTCAGGGCTTCCACCCAGGCCGAACCGCTCTGAAATATATAGGCAAGTCCCGAAGCGCGAGCCATCGTGAAAGAGTTCTGTAGACTCTCACTTTCGATGCGGCCAGCTATCCAGAGCTGGGCTAAAAGATTGGCAAAGTGAAGGAGCTCGTTGTCGTCTCCCAATGCCGGGCAAATCACGGAGGCTTTGGACAGCTCCTTTCTTGAGAGATTCGAAGCCACCAGGCGCGGACCCATTTCACAAAGGATTATATCTCCCAGGCGCGCAGCGCTTTGAATGGCGGCCTGAAACCTTACCGGTACACGGGCATGCTGGGCCCAGTATTCGGGGCTGTGCGCTTCGTCAATTTTCAATTCGCCGCCATGAACGGTTGAGAGCATCGGAATGGTCATCGGTTGCCATTCGATCTTTTTCAGTTCAATCGCCAGGGCTGCACAGACGGGTTCAACCATCCAGGAATGGAAGGCGTGATTCGTTTCCAGACGGCGACTGACGATCTGCGCCTTTTCCAGAGTCTCGGCAAAGGCCGTGATACTCTCTTCCGGTCCGGAGAAGACCTGTTGCAGGGCTCCGTTCGCAGCCGCGAGATCCACATCATCAGGTTTATACTGCAGAGCCCTGGCCAGATCGGAACGAACGCTGAGCATCGCACCCTTCGGCAATTCAGCCATCAGACTGCCACGCAGCGAGAGGATGCGAATCACATCGGGAAGCTTCCAGATCCCGGAGAGACTGGCCGCAACCCATTCCCCCACGCTATGACCTAACATAAGGTCGGGTTTTATACCGCGATTCAGGAGGCTTTTGCCCAGCGCGTAACCGATGGCAAAGAGTCCAAGCTGAGACTCTTTGGTGTTGCGAATCGCCTGTTTCTCGGACTGCCAGTAGACCTTTTTAAGATCAACGCCGCCGATGGCCAGAATTTTTTCGCTCAGTTCATCCCAGACCAGGCGGAATTCCGCATCGTCCTGATAGAGTTCGGCGCCCATGCCCCAGAGCTGACTGCCTTGACCCGGGAAGACCCAGACGACCGAGGCTTGGTTCCGAGAGCCGCTCAGTTGGTTGACGACCTCGCGATTCGCATTGACGATCAAGGCGCTGCGTTGTTTGAATTGTTTCCGCCCAACATTATAAGCCTTGGCGATCGCCGAGAGACTGTCGGGCGAAGCTTTGAGATAAGCTGCGGCGGCTTCGCGGCTCTTGCCTAGACCATCGTCGGTCTGGTGGGAAAGAGCTATGATCTGAAGACCCGCGAAATCGTGTTCGAGAGGCAATGCAGGCGCTTCCTCGATGACGACGTGTGCATTGGTTCCGCCCACACCAAAAGATGAGATGCCCGCGCGTCGGGGGCTCTCTGTTCTTGGCCAATCCTTGTTCTTCTTTTGCACATAGAAGGGGCCGGCCGTGATTTCGGGATTCAGCGATTCGAAATGCATCGTGCCCGGGAGCTTTTGATAATGAAGGGCTAGAGATGTCTTGATCAGACCGAGAACGCCGGCCGACGAAGTGGTGTGACCAATGTTGCCTTTGATCGAGCCGACCAGGCATCGCCCTTCGTCGGTCACGCCTTCGGCTGCATAAGCGAGGCGCAGAGCCTCCCATTCCAGAGGATCGCCGATCGGTGTGGCGGTTCCATGGGCTTCGACGTAGCTGATACTGGACGCAGGAAGTCCCGAATCAGCGATAGCGGAACGAATCACGTCCTGCTGACCATGAAGACCAGGGGCCGAGAAGCTGGCTTTTTCGCGGCCGTCGTTATTCCAGGCGGCACCCCGGATCACGCTGTAAATGCGGTCGCCGTCGCGAATCGCATCGGCCAGACGTTTCAGGGCGACAACACCACCGCCGTCGCAGAAGAGTGTGCCGGAAGCTTTTGCATCAAAGGGGCGACAGTGACCGTCGCGGCTCATAATATCGCCGTCCTGGTAGATGTGTCCGCTCCTGGAAGGGAATTGAATGCTCATCGCCCCGGCAAGCGCAACATCGCACTCCCCGCGTCGAAGGCTTTGCATAGCTGAAATTGTGGCGACAAGGGATGTGGAACAGGCCGTGTGGATCGAAAGAGCCGGACCTCTGAGGTCAAGTTTGTAGGCGACGCGCGTGGCGACATAATCTTTGTCGTTTGCCAGCATCACCTGAAAGTCACCGGCCCGCCTGAGGACCTTAGGGTTTTGCATCAATTGTTTAAGGAGATAGGTATTGTAAGCCGTTCCCAGGAAGACGCCGCAGCGCGTTCCGGCGGCTTTAGCCGACTGACCGGCATCTTCCAATGCCGACCAGCAGAGTTGCAGCAAACGTCTCTGCTGCGGATCGATGAGTTCGGCTTCGCGTTTGCCGATAGCAAAGAACTCATGATCAAAGGCATCTGGATGTTCCAGAACCCCGCGCACGGGTACGTAATTCGGATCGTCGATCAGATCATGCGCAAGCGAAGGATCGAGATCCTCTTTGGCAAAACGAGTGAGACTCGTCCCACCATCGAGTAGCATCTGCCAAAAGCTTTGGAGATTCTGCGCCGAAGGGATATCCACAGCCATTCCAATGACGGCGATAGGATCGTTGCTATCGAGTGGGCGTCGAGTCTCAGGGCGAGGCGAAGTTTCCGCCTGCGGATTAAAGTGACGAAGCAAACCCTGCAAGGTCGGGCGCGCGAAGAAATCACGAATCCGGAGATCGAGCTCAAGGCGCTGCTTGAGCAAGGTCACAAATCGCATGGCGAGAAGCGAGGTTCCGCCGGCGTCAAAGAAATTTTGATCGTCACCGAAATCGCTGCTGGGCAGTATTTCTATCCAGAGATTCCTAAGATCGGTCATCAGGCCGAGGCCCGAGATGGCCGGCACCGGTGCCTTGGCGGCTTCGGCCGTAAAAGGGCTCGGTAAAGCCTTGCGATCGATTTTCCCACTTGGAGTAAGGGGGAAATCGTCGATCTTCAAGTAATAGGACGGCCGCATGGCTTCCGGCATTTTGCTGGCGGCAAAGTCCTTGAGTGCTTCAAGATCGAGAGCGTCGCGATAATAGGCGACGAGATAAATCTGCTCCTTCGAAGTCCTAGCATCGACCAGGATTTGGCCGATCCCTGGGAAATTCCCCAATTGAACTTCGATTTCTCCCAGTTCGATGCGATGACCACGAATTTTGATCTGACCATCTTTTCGGCCCAGGAATTCAATCTCGCCTTGCTCATCGATCCGCCCGATGTCGCCTGTTTTATAAAGGCGTACATTCGGGTGGTGAGGATGCTGAATAAAACGTTCTGCAGTCAGATCCGGCCGATGAATATATCCTTCAGCGAGCGAGAGGCCACCAAGGTAGAGTTCGCCTTCGGATCCAGCCGGGACGTCTTGCATCGTGACTGGATCAAGCAGGAGGACAAAAGATCCGTCGATGGCTTTGCCGATCGCAGGAAGATCAGCCCAGGTCGCGGGATCACGCGGCAGTTCATAGGCCGTGATCACGTGGGTTTCACTGGGTCCGTAATGATTATGCAGGGTGCCGGCACTGGCATTGAAAAAAGTCCGGAGAGCCGGAGTCGTCTTTAAAGCTTCTCCGGCGGTAAAGACTTCGATCAAATCCTTGGGGTTGCGGGAGAGGTTGACTGCCGCTTCCGCGATAAATTGCAAGGCTACGAACGGAAGAAAGATGCGCTGGATACGACTGGCTTCCAGAACATCGATCAATGCGATCGGATCGAGGCGGATTTCCTCTTCTATAAGAACCAGGGTTCCACCACTGTGCAGGGTGCTGAATATTTCTTGAAAAGACACGTCGAACGATATCGGTGTGAACTGAATCGTCCGGGGTTTGGCCAAAGGATAGCGAACGATGTGCCAGTCGAGGAGTTGAGTTAAAGCTCCGTGACCGAGCACCACGCCTTTGGGTTGACCGGTCGAGCCCGAGGTAAAGATGACATAAGCCGCATCGTGGGACGTGAGCTGGGGCGAAGCAAAGATCTTGGTTTCAAGGGCATGCTCGATTTCTTCCCAGATGATAAGCTCGACGCCGAGAGATTCAAACATCGCCACATGGCGACGATGACAAAGAATCTTTTTGCATTGCGAGAGTTCGATCATCTGACGGAGACGATCCTTGGGGTAGTGGGGATCGAGAGGCAAATAGGCTGCCCCTGTGCGAAGAACGCCACTGAGCGAGGCAATCAAGGCCGGCGAACGATCGAGACAAAGCCCAAGGATGCTTCCGCGTCCCACAGATTTCTGACCCAGCACATGGGCCAGGCCATGACTCAGTCTTTTGAGATATTCGTAGGTATAGCTGACGCCATTGGCTTCGATGGCAACATGCGTGGCATCGTTGCTATCGATCTCATGCAAAATATCGACGAGGCTCCGGTTTCGCCAGGTCTTCGTTTCCAGAGCAGGCAGGTGATCGACTTTCAGCGATTCGACAAGGTCCGCACCTTCCCCATTTTCCGGAGGAATGATCGTTCCCACTTCATCAGAAGGGGCGTGCCTGTCCACCGTAAAATAACGATCGGTCCAGACGCGGATATCGGTTAGGAGTTGGTCGCGATCTTCCAGGATCGTAAAGAGATGATCGGCTCTCGGATGATGCTTCAGGGTCAGCAATGACTCGAATTTGACTCTCGGAAACATATCGCGAAATTGATCGGCGTAAGTATAAACATGCTCGAAGCCACCTGTATACATGACGAGTAAGGGCACGCCCCGGTCGACAAGTGTCTGCAGTTCTGTGCCGGCGACTTCCTGGTCTGGATAAACACCTTCGAAGAGGTCTTCACCTTCCGTGACAGATTTTTCTTCCTGTGATCCGGTCATCTCTTTGATTTTGCGCTGCGTGAATCGTTTCCACGAGGTCGGAGCAAAAATGCGTTTTTTAAGATAGTTCAGATGAAATTGTTTGGTGGGGTAGACATAGCTGTCCACCATCATGAGGCCTACGACTCTTGCGTCGGCGACAGCGACGTGATGGGCATCCACCGCGCTCGAACAGATTCCGATGAGGAGAAACCTTTTATAGCCAAAGCGCTCTTCCAACATATCGATCGTGAATTTAAGTTCTTCTTTGTTCTTTTTAATAAGGTCAGTTTCCTGGCTGCCGACCAGACTGTCGCCCAGATTGCCAAGATCAAAACGAAAGCTCGCAATCCCCTGCCCAGCGAGGAGCGAAGAAATTTCAACATTAAGGCGATGAGGGCCCATGCGGCCGCAGATGCCGGTATTCCAGGCTATCGCGACGATGTCGGTTGCCTCTGTTCCGCTCCCGACTTCCGTCAGGACGCCGAACAAATTGTCATTGGGTCCGTAGGCAAAGGCTTTCATAGTTTGCCCTCACAGGCTTTCTCAATCGCGGCGATGCTCTGATGAGCAAAGCTTTGCAATTGAAGGAGGATGGGATCGTGCCACTGCTGATCTTCGTCCACGGTGACAGCTTTCAGATGACCCAGCTCATTCGGAAGAGTGAGATCCTTCTGGCTTTGTATAATCAGGCCTCTGGCATTGCCGGGATTCAATCGCAACTCTTTCAATTCGTTCTGCCAGTCGAGAGTTAGGGCAAAGCCCAGGAGTTGAAGGCGGCCTACGCTTGCGTAAGGCGGTTTATCGCTCTCACGGGACACGAGGAATTCGTGGCTTCTTTGCAGCTGATCGAGATAGCTTTGGCCATCAACGATAGGGTCCCAGAGGATGAAGCGACGAACCTTGAAGCCTTGCAAGGCATTCAGAGCGAGAGTTGCACCCAGACGGGTCCCTACGACGGAGAGTCGCTGGATTCCGTATTGGTTCATCAAATATTCAGCCGCAACTTTAATATCCGCCTGCCACGCGGCGAGACTCCAGGTTTGAAAGTCACCCGTGCTGTCTCCAGTGCCGCGGTAATCAAAGCGCAGGACGTGAAAACCTTTGTTCGCGAGATTGCGCGCAAGGTTTCGCTGCGCCCGATGCGAGCGTCTCATTTCAAAGGGGGCCGGTGGACAAACGAGTACAGCCTCGCTGCTATCCCGCTCGGTTTGAGCCGGATGATAGAGGGCAAAGATCTGTTCTTTGCCATCGCTGGTAGGAAAATAGAGACCGAGTTGGTTCATCATTTCACGTCTCCTGTCACCAGTTTACTCTTGTCGATCAGGCTTGCGACCTGGCCGAGAGTCGCTGTTAGGACGTCTCTTAATTTTAAGTTCTGGTCGAAACTTTCGTTGATCTTCGCGAGCATGCGAAGAGTCAGCAAAGAATGGCCACCGAGGTCGAAGAAGTTGTCGTCCAGGCCCATGGTGTCGACGCCGAGCAGATCCTGCCAGATAGCGGCAATGGCGATCTGTGAAGGCGTTTCCGGATTGCGGATCGTGCGCGCTGGCAAACGAACCGACGAAAAGTCAGGCTGAGGGAGAGCAAGGCGATTGAGCTTACCGTTGGGGGTAAGAGGCAGGCTCGCCAGGCGCTCGAGATGCGTGGGCCACATGTACTTCGGCAAAAAGCTCCTGAAAGTCGATTGCAGATCGCTGAGACCCAGTTCTTCCGGACTCACCACATAAAGGACCAGACGCTGGTCGCCAGGACGTGGTTCCCATACTTTCGCAGCACAAGCCTTGAGGCGTGGATCGCGTGCGACGATCGTTTCAATTTCTTCAAGCTCGATGCGATAGCCTCGAATTTTAACCTGAGTATCGAGGCGAGCCTTGAATTCCAGACGTCCATCACTGCGCAGGCGCACGATGTCGCCCGTTGCGTAGAGACGACCTTGAGCGGAGAGAGGATGTGCGATGAATCGATCCTTGGTCTTCGCTTCGTCTTTTAGGTAGCCGTCGGCGATAGAAGCCCCACCGATGTAGAGCTCACCCCAGACGCCGATGGGCTGAAGATCGAGTGTCTTATTCAAAATGAAGGTCTCATAGCCAGGCAGGGGTTTGCCGATGGTAATGGCTCCCTCAGCCTTCATGTTCTCGATAGTGGCCCAGACCGTCGCTTCTGTGGGACCGTAGGCGTTCCAGAGACGGTCGACCCGGGTCAGGAGACGTTCTTGGATATCACGGGGCAGCGCCTCACCACCGGTGATCGCCTGAAGGCCCTTCTGGCCAGACCAGGAGCTGTCGAGGAGCAGACGCCAACCACTCGGGGTGACTTGCATAAAGCTAATTTTCTCGTCACTGATGAGGCGCGAGAGGCCTTCGCCATCGGCGGCATAAGCGCTTTCGGCGAGAACCATGGTCGCGCCCTGCAGGATGCAGCCGAAGATCTCGAGCACGCTGATATCAAAAGTTACGGTCGTCAAAGCAAGGCAGACATCACGACTGGATAGTTTCAACGACTCTTGAATGCCTTGCAGAAAGTGTAGGGCGGCGCCCTGGGAAACCTGGACGGCTTTGGGCGTACCGGTTGATCCCGACGTAAAGATCACATAGGCCGGATCTTTGGCCTTTAAGGTCGTTCGTTCCGGGTTCATCGCTTCTGCTTCCGAGACTGTCAACGCCTGAACTTCTGAAACGACGAGACATTGATCGATATCAAGGGGCATAAGGTCGAGCCAATCATCCTGGGTTACGATGCAACTGAGATCCGCTTGTTCGGCCATATTCTTCAAACGATCGCGTGGTGCGTTCGGATCGAAGGGCACGTACGCCGCTCCCGCAAGCATGATGCCGATCATACCTTGAAGAAGTTCAATCGACCGGTCGGTGCAGAGTCCAACGCGAGCACCGCATTTTATACCGCGTGCTTTAAGATTCTGCGCAATGGCACTAGCCTTGAGTAGGAGGCTTTCATAACTGTGGCTCTCATGTCCGCTGCGGATTTGAGCGCCAGCATGGGCCTTGAGGGCCTTCCAGACAACCAGAGCCAAAGTCTCATTTGCGTCCGGTGCCGATTCCCAGAGGTTTTGAGTCTGGGGCAGAACGCGACTGATTTGCGACTTAGGAAAGATATTGTATTCTTCCAGTGGAAGCTTGGGATTCAGAGCCGACTGGACCTGAAGGTGCTGATAAATTTCCGCGATCGATTGAACCGACGATCGCTGCCAGAGCTTGGTACGGAAGTCGATGCCCATATCCGTTTTGCCTACGCTTTTCTTCATCCAGAAGACGATGTCAGTGGGGATACCGTGACCTCCGACGAAGATCTGCTCGATATCGATATCCGGCATTTCCATCACGCGCTCGGTAACGTCCTGATACGAGAACATCGCGGTAAAGAGCGGCGTTCGACTCTCGTCGCGTGGAGCTTTGACTTCGGCAAGCAAAGTTTCGAAGGGATAATCCTGATGTGCAAAGGCATCCATGCAGATCTTCTGGACATCAGTCAGGAGCGACGCAAAGCTCTGCTTGGGGTCGATGATGAAACGCAGGGGAAGGACGTTGATGAAGAGGCCAAGAAGGGATTCAAATTCAGAACGGGTTCGACCCCGTACCGGCGTTCCGATCACGATATCTGTCTGCCCCGTGAGGCGGTGCAAGGTAAAGACGAGCACGGTCATGGCCAGCATGAACGGAGTGGCTTCCTGCGCTTTGGACTGTTGTTCAAAGTTGGCATTGGCTTCTTTGGTCCAGGGGACAAGCAAGGTGTCGCCTGCTGCTTCAAGAACAGCAGGGCGCGGGAGGTCAGTGGCCAGATCGAGAGCATCCGGAATCGTCTGGTAGCGATCCATCCAGTAGCGATAGGATTCGCCACGGAGTTCGACCTGCTTTCTCTGCCAGGAACTGAAGTCCGCGTAGTTTGGTTTCAAGGCTTTTTGAGGGCCAAGTTTACCTTTTAAGGCTTTCGTATAAAGCTCATTCATGTGCGTCCAGAAAAGGTCGAAACTCCAACCATCCCAGATTATGTGATGCACGTTGATGAAGAAGATGTGCTTTTTAGCTGCCAGACGGTAGAGCCCGAATCGAATCAAAGGCGCCTGCTCAAGATTTACCGTGGCGTGAGCGATCGCTTCCATCTCTTTCACGGCCAAAGCCTGAGCATCGGCTTTTGTACTCAAATCAACGAATGGACATTCGATGTTCGTTAAGTTTTGCATGTCTCGGACGGGCGCTCCGGATTTCAGAGCGAGAGCCATACTCAACACATCATGCTGCTCACGGAGGGCGCGAAGGGCCTGATTCCACGCATCCACATTGAAATGGCCGTGGAGAATCCAGGCACCTGGAAGGTTATGCACCGGCCCTGGGCTGAGTTGTTCGACATACCACATTCGCTCTTGAGCGAAGGAGAGGCGCTTGTCGCCGGCATCGGGAATCGCTTCAACTGTCGTTGCCGATTGAGCGAGGACATGCGCTGCGAACTTGGCAAATTTGGGATATTGGAAGATATCGCGCAGCGTGAGTTGGCTGGCGAAGCTTTTATTGATCTGGGAGAGCAGCTGGATCGCCAAGAGCGAGTGGCCACCGATGAGAAAGAAATCATCGTCCGCGGCGATGCTCGAACGGCCCAGAAACTTCGACCAGAGTGCAGCGATTTCCGCTGTTTTGCCCTCCCAAATGACGACTTCCGAAGAGAGCGCCAGAGGCGCGGCCTTAAGCGTGGCAGGCAAGGCTTTACGATCGATCTTGCCGTTTGGTAACAGCGGGAGTTTATCCAAGGTGATAAAAGTCTGAGGAATCATATAATCCGGAAGCATCACACTCAGGTGCCGCCTCAGTTCATCCGGACGGTCCGCTGCGCTCCAGCAGACATAGGCGACGATTTGCGGGTTGCCAGGCGTATCTTCGCGCAGCATGACCGTGGCGGCGCGAACGCCTTCGGCATCGACTACGCAGCTTTCAATTTCGCCCAATTCGATACGGTAGCCACGGAGTTTGATCTGAGCGTCGACGCGGCCCATGATCTCAAGTTCACCTTTGGCATTCAATCGTCCGATGTCACCGGTCTGATACATCAGACCGTGACCTTCAGCGCTGGGTACAAATTTCTCGGCATCAAGTTCGGGACGCTGCCAATAGCCATGAGCCAGAGCATCGCCCGCGATGTAGACTTCGCCTTTGATGCCGGCCGGCAGAATCTGGCGGTTTTTATCCAGGATAAGTAGGCGCGTGTTGCCGATAGGGCGACCCACGCTGATGACGGTATCGTTTAATTTTATTTCTTGCGCCGTGACCCAAACCGTTGCTTCTGTCGGACCGTAAAGGTTCCAAACACATTGAGCCGATTGACAAAGGTCTTGTTTGAGATCGGGTGGAAAGGCTTCGCCTCCGCAAAGGATCATCAATTGAGCCGAGGGTTTCCAATCGATGCTGAGGAGCATACGCCAGGTGGAAGGCGTGGCCTGCATAATATCGATCCGGCTCTTTTCAATGATTTTTGCCAGAAGGAAGCCGTCCTTACGCGTGCTTTCCGATGTGAGAACGATGGTGCCTTGATTCAGCAAGGGCATGAAGATTTCCAGAACAGCGATGTCGAAGGACAAAGTCGTGACAGCGAGTAGTCTTGCCTTCTCGGGGTAATTCAGGCGTTTCGCCATCATCAGCAGAAAGTTCACCACACCTTGGTGACCTAAAACCACGCCTTTGGGACGACCGGTCGAACCCGAGGTGTAGATCATATAGGCCGCATCAGACGGCGCCGTCGCAGCATCCTCAGCCGGGCGAACGGCCGTGAGATCTTCCCAAACCAAACTCGTCTGCGAGGCTGAAATCATCGCGCGTGTTTTGCGCTCACAGAGCACACTGTGCATCGCGGCATCGCTGACCATATAATCGATACGGTCCTTCGGAAAGCTGGGGTCCAGAGGTACATAGCAGGCCGCAGCCCTTAAAATAGCGATCTGGGCGACGACCATGCGCGTGCTGCGTTCGAAGCAAAGACCGATGCGATCGCCGCGTTTCACGCCGTTGGCTATAAGCTGATCTCTGACTTTACCACTGCGGGCCCAGAGTTCGGTGTAGCTGAGCAGGCCATCATCCGCTTCGAGAGCGATGTGGTCACCGCCCTTCGCGCAAGCTTCGGCGAGGAGATGGACCAGGCTTTTCTGATTAGGATAGGTGACCTTCGTATCATTCCAGGTGGAAAGGGGCGCCTGCTTCAAACTCGCGATGGGCAGGAGTTCGTAGGGCCGTTCCGGATGCGCCGCGAGACCTTCGAGAAGCTGGATATAGGCAGCGAGAATCACGTTGATGCGATCTGCGCTGAAGAGAGTGGAATTGTATTGGCACTCTATCACCGTCTCCTTTTTGGATTCGGTGATATTGATGAAGATCTCGAAGTTCTCGGCGAATCGAGGATTGGAGTCGTAGCCAGCGGGCGCTTTATCGAAGAGAACGTCTTCGGGTTCGAGCTTGGTATCAACGTTGAACATGACAGGAACGAGCGGAATGCGACTCGGGTCCCGTTCGAGTCTGAGAGTTTTGAGGAGTTCACCAAAGGTGAATTCCTGGTGATCGTAGGCATCGAGCAAGGCTGTCTTGCTGCGTTCGATCAATGCGGCAAAGCTCTCCTTCTCGCGCAATTGCACACGCATAGGGAGAAGGTGGACGCAGTGGCCAATCAAACGCCCGAGACCCTGGCTGGCCTGGCCTGCGGACGGCATCCCGATGGCAAGATCATCCTGCTGAGAAAGACGACCCAGGAGAACAGCAAAGGCCGCGAGCTGCACCGCTACGTAGCTGGCGCGCTGCTTGCGGGAGAGATCTTTGAGGGCTTTGACAAGGGCCGAAGGCACGGGATAGTCGATGCGCTTTGAATCAAAACTACGCATCGCGGGACGTTGTCCCTCGATAGGCAATTCCAAAATGGAGCCGCCATCGGCGTAGATATTGCCCCAATAGGCTGCTGCGGCTTTCGAATCGGTCATGGCTTCACGGGCGGCGTAGGCTGCAAAGGAAGGCGCTTCTGCAAGCGTGCCATCACTATAGGCTTTCGCCAGGTCGGTGAGGATCACAGCGAGAGACCAACCATCACAAACCAGGTGATGCGCGCTCAAAAGGAGACGGGCATCGCTTTCGGAATACTGAATATAGGCGATTCGGATAAGAGGGGCTTGTTCGATGGAAAAGGCTTCGCTGGTGGCGGCAATCCGCAGTTCGTTCCAACTCCTCTCGCGTGAACTGTCGGCTCTTAGATCGTGCCAGGCGACGGGACAGCTTTGCGATTTTGCCACGTAAAGCGTTCGACCCATGGGGCTGAGGCTCGTGCGAAGGGCATCATGACGATCGATAAGGATTTGAACAGCTCGCTCAAAGCGGGGGCGATCGAGCGTTTGGCTTAGAGAAACGGCGAGGGACTCGTTGTAGGCCAAGGTCGCCTTTTTATCCATGACCAACGAGGTCCATATTTCCGTCTGACCTTCGGTGGCGGGAGCGGTTTGCTCCAGCTCTCCATGTTGGTCAAATGGATTGAAATCGATGGCTTTGGTTTTTTGCTCTTTTTTCATATTCCCACTCGGCGAAATCGGGTTGCCCAGGCTCATAACGCTTTCGGTTTTTACAGGTCCGGTTTGAGCCCTATGCCGCCATTAAAGCGCGCTATCGCCCATTCGGATGGCAGAGTTGCCAGATTGGTTTATAAGAATGTTCCATAAAAGTTTATATATGATGAGATTTCAAGGGCTTGGATCTTTCTCTAGAACGATTTTTTGCCCCGGATTTCCACCTATAAACAGAAGATTTTGAGGTATTTGTTTGGACTTGCCTTCCTGCTACGAAATCTTGTAACTGGCCGCAAGGCCAGTTAAGGGCTTTCCCCTGTCCTGAGTTTCGTCCTTTTTCATGAGCTGAGAGGTATGCACGCATCGCGATTGTGGTCAACTCGGAGTCGACAAGGATGTATCGCTCTGCTTTAATCGAGAACATCGCGCCTCTCAGGAGATTCCCAGTGAAAATTTTTATGCTGCTTCTGTCTGTCTGGGCTTCGCTCGCGTTTTCAGCCACGCGCACGCCTGTCTACTCCAGCAAAGGTTTGGTCGCCAGCATCAGTCCCCTTGCTTCGGAGGTTGGTGCGGAGGTTCTACGCAAGGGTGGAACGGCTGCTGACGCTGCGGTGGCTGTGGCCTTTGCGCTTTCTGTGACCTGGCCATCGGCCGGCAATATCGGAGGCGGAGGATTTGCTTTGGTGCATCCCATCACCGGACCAGATAGCTTTATCGACTATAGAGAAACAGCACCGGCCGCGGCGGGTCCCGATTTTTACCTCGACGAGAAGGGCGAGCTGAAAGGTGACGAATCCAAGATCGGTTATCGCGCCGCAGGAATTCCCGGGACAGTGGCCGGCCTCGTTTTACTGCATAAAAAATGGGGAAAACTCCCATGGGCGAGCCTTGTCGAACCGGCAAGAAAACTGGCCGCAGAAGGATTCATCGTCGATGCCGGTCTTTCCGAAAGTCTGACCCGCAGTGCCGCCCATCTTTCCGCTTATCCCGAGACCGCAAAAATATTTCTCAACAAAGGCAAGGCCTGGCAACGCGGGGATCGCCTTGTGCAAAAAGATCTGGCGACCACTCTCACCGCGATTCAAAAACGGGGGGCGGACGGCTTTTACAAAGGTCAGGTTGCGAATCTGCTGGTTCAGGATATGAAGAAGAAGCAAGGGGTGCTCAGTCACGAGGATCTGCTCAATTTCAAAGCAGTTGAGCGGGAACCACTGCACAAGAAATGGAAGGAATTTGAAATTGTAACAGCGCCGCCTCCCTCGTCGGGCGGAACCATCCTTCTCGAGATCCTGGGCATGATGCAAGGCGATAAGCTTGAGGCTATGGGCAGCGGCTCTGCCGAATACCTTCATCTCCTGATCGAATGCACCAAGAAAGCCTTCGCCGATCGTTCGGTTTGGTTTGGTGACCCTGCCTTTGTACAGAATCCCATAGCGAAACTTCTAGATCCAGCCTATCTCGCCAAAAGGCGGGCTGAGATTGGCGATAAGGCTGCGCATGACATCTCGCCAGGCGAGCTGTTGGGCGAAAAGCCTGATACGACCCATTTCACGGTCCGCGACAGTCGTGGCATGGTTATTAGCAACACCTATACTTTGAATGGATCATACGGATCGGGAGTCGTTGTCAAAGGCACCGGATTCATCCTGAACAATGAGATGGATGACTTCACCAGCAAGTTGGGTGAAAGCAATATGTTTGGTCTGCAACAGGGCAAACGGAACCAGATCGCGCCCGGCAAACGCCCTCTCTCGTCGATGTCCCCGACCTTTGTCTATCAAGGTAAGGATATCGTTCTTGCACTGGGCGCACCCGGTGGGCCGACTATCATCAACTCTGTAACCCAGACCATAATCAACCGTCTCATCTTTCGGATGGATATACAGGGGGCCGCTGATGCACCTCGTTTTCACCATCAATGGGCGCCCGACAAGATCGTTTGGGAACCCTTTGGGATTACCCACGACACCCGTAAAATTCTGGAGGCGAAAGGTCACATCTTTGCGGATGAACCCCGGAACTTTGGTGACATCGAAGCCCTCGCCTACGACGCCGAAAATCAGCGATGGACAGGGGCCTCGGATTCGCGGAATGGGGGAGCGGTTGTTCCCGAGTAGCTTTATGCGTATAATTAGTTGATGGAAAAGCGGCTGAAGGACAATGACAGCGAGTGCAAGTGCAAGAGCAAGAGCGACCGGGAAGAGGGAGACGAGATTTTGAAACGCATGACTCCTGATGTAGCGTTGACGTATTTGGGCATTCAACACGATGGCGGCTTATCTCCATGTCCTGAAATGCCCAATGCGGTATGCAGTTATTTTCCCAAGGATCAACAGCACTATCTCGAACCGATCCCTTTCGAAGGCAACGAAGAGTCCGCCAGTGAGCGGATAAAAGCGATCGCTACAAGTTTATCCGGCGCTTCACCGGTGAGCGAAGACGGTCCTTATCTCCATTTTGAGTTTCGCTCGCTCTTCGGTTTCGTTCACGATGTCGAGTTTTTGATCGATGAAGACACCCAACGCATCCACTTTCGATCCGCTGCGCGTCAAGGCTATTGGGATGTGGGCGCCAACGCCAGACGCATGAAAAAAATCAAGGAACTCTTTCTCAGCATACAGGTTTGATCCGATCGCCTCCTTCATTCTCAAGGCTCGACGTTGCAGATTCCTCAGCAAGGACTCGGGCCAAAAATCCCCCTCCAAACCAATAAAATATTTTATCGTCATTTCTGAACGTCTTGTCTGCCAAGCGTTTGCGATTTCACGCAAAATTGAAGATTGACGGTTTCTTCAAGTCTCTGTTACCTGGAGCTAAATGGGTTTTCCTTCACATGACGGAGACAATGTATGAAGCTATGGCATCTTGCGCCACTTGCGCTGCTTTTAAGCCAAGGCAGTGCGTTTGGTAAAAATTACGGAATGGCCGGTTGTGGACTGGGATCGCTCGTCGTCAAAAGTGACGATTTTGTACAGATCCTTGCAGCTACGTTGAACGGTACCAGCGGGAATCAAACCTTCGGTATCTCCAGCGGAACGTCGAACTGCCTGCCGATTAACAAAGCGGCAGCGCTCGAGCAACAACAGCATTTTGTTCGCGAGAATCTCGAAAACCTTCGCCGTGACATGGTCAAAGGCGATGGCGAGTATTTGAAGGGTTACGCAGAAGTCCTGGGTTGCAACGCTGCGTCCTACTCCAGCTTCAAAAACGTCGCCAAATCTGAGGAAGCACAAATTTTTAAATCTCCAGGAGCCATTGCGGTTCTGGAAGCTACAAAAATTACGCTTAAAAAGAACGCTGAACTGCAAAACGCTTGTTCTAACCTGATCTAATCAAGGGGCGCATCATGAAACTCACGACATCTCGCCTTCTCGCTCTTTCAGTATTGCTTATGCCAAGCATGCTTCTGGCGAAGCCGGCATCTAAGAAAAAAGCTAAGAAGGCCCCACCGACCGAGCAGGCCGCTCCTGTTGAAGAAGCTGCTTCTGCTGCTCCCGCCAAGTCGGAAGCACCTGCGGAAGTTTCTGAATACCAAGCTGGCTACGGTATGGCTGGTTGTGGACTCGGTTCGGAACTGATCAAAGACAACGGTTTCATTCAAGTCTTTGCTGCGACCACCAACGGAACAGCCGGTTCTCAAACCTTCGGTATTTCCTTTGGGACCCTTCACTGTAAGCCAGGCGCTAAAGCCACCGCGATGGAACAAAAAGTTTTCATCGAAGCCAATCTCGTTTCCTTGAAACGTGAAGCTGTAAGCGGCAAAGGCGAAACACTGACTGCGTTTGCTGACCTCCTGGGTTGCCAGGCCGATCAGTTTGCCAGCGTTTCCAAAGACAACTACAAGCAAATCTACAAGGCTTCTGAAGCTGACGCGATTTTGCAGGGCTACAAGGCGGTATTGACCACTCAATGCACAAGACTTATCTAAAGTCCTGTAAGAGCAGGGTCCTTCGCGGGGCCCTGTTTCTCTTTACTGTGACTGTCATTTTTCATCTCCAGCTACTCTTTTGTCTTCCCGCATTAAGAGCTGAAACCCAAGGCACAACCGCTCGCAGCAGTTGGCGTCATCTGCTCTATTATTCGAATCGAACCTTCACGCGCGAGACCAGTCTTGTCGATAGCCCCGAGTTCTTTCTGGCCAAAGATGGCGCTTACGATTCCGATCACGAATTGACAGCTTTCATGGAAGCGCTCAAACGAGACGATCCCAAAAAACCTGAGGCCGATCGCATCGCCTGTCGTTTTCCGGCTCGCAGTGAATGGGTTCGTCGCAATCGCCCAGAGTTGCGCTTTGCGTCCGCGCCTTGTCCCGATTATGAGGCCTGGCTTGCCTTTGCCAAACCTAAGGCCGTGTCCCTTATCTTCTCGTCTTATTTCCTCAATAATCCCTCGTCGATGATGGGCCATACTTTTCTACGCCTGAGACGAGGCACGGCGACGTCAGCTCCTTTGCTCGACAAAGCCGTAAACTTCGCGGCTGAGCCGACCACCGACATCCCCATGCTCTATTCCATCATGGGTCTGACCGGCAGCTTTCCCGGCAAGTTTGCAATCATGCCCTACTATTCCAAGGTGCAGGAGTATGCGAATGCTGAAAGTCGCGATCTTTGGGAATACGATCTCAATTTTACGGAAGTCGAGACGCGCGCGATGATGGCCAGCCTTTGGGAGCTCGCCCCGCAGCGCATCGACTACTATTTTTTCGACGAAAACTGCAGTGCGGTTCTCCTCTTCCTTATCCAGAGCGCAAGACCCACCCTCGACCTCAGCCATAAGCTTGGCTTTTGGGTGCATCCCAGTGACACGGTGCGCATCGTCATGGAAGAAAAAGATCTGGTGAGCGAAATCGTCTATCGACCCTCCACGCGCAGCCGTTATCTGGCTCAGTACAAAGTGCTGAGTCTATCCGAACGGGCGTTGCTTTTGGAAATGCAGACGATGCAGACTGACGATTTTCCAGGCTTTCAGGCTTTGATTCCCGATCGCAAGGCCTTGCTGCTCGATGCGGCTCTGGCCTTTATTGAATTTGATGAAAGTCTCTACGGCTCCAAAAAGCCGGTTAAGAATGCCCTTCTCTACGAACGGGTGCTCGAGGCGCGGAGTAAGCTCAACACCCCGCCGATGACTCAGTTTGCAACGCCTGAGGACGAAGCGCCTCACCTGGGCCATAAGGGGCAACGCTGGGGCCTTGGGCTCGGCTTTTTTGAAGAGAAAGCGGAGATGCTCTTGGAGTATCGTCCGGGTCCCCACGATCTCATCTCGCCTGCCATCGGCTATCCGCCTGAACTGAGCATTGAGTTGGGACGCTCGAAAATTGCGGTGGAGGAAGGCGGTAAGCTGCGCATCCGAAGTGCTGAAATTTTCCATATCCTCTCATTCAATCCCAGTCGTTCCGGGCGATTTCCCTGGTCCTGGCAGATGCAGTTCAATTATGAAAATACTGAATCGAAGCGGTTGAACCTTTCCGCTTCCATCGGACAGGCTTATGCGGCTTTGGATAGAGATCATTATCTCTTTGGCTTTTTTAATACGCGATTGAAAGCCGAGCGGGGCGAGCTCTGGGCATGTCCGGGGCTCAGTGCGGGCGGTCGATACAGTCTCGGCAAACGCCTGGTGTCGTTCAGTGAACTGAGTCTTGAGCGCTGCTATGCAAGCGAAGTCCGGCCATGGCTCGGCCAATGGTCGCAGTCCTTTCGCTATTCGATCGATTCGGTCTGGGAGATTTATCTGGATGGGAAGCGGAACAGCGACAGCCAGGAATTTGGCTTGGGTTTCTACCGCTACTACTAACTATTTTTCGGCAAACTGTTTGGCGAAGTTCGAGAAACACTCGCGGATCAAAGCTTGAGTCGAAGGCGGGTCGATCACCGGATCCTCTTCGCTATCTTTGTGACTCGAAGGCGTGGTGGTTTCCTGTGTTGCATAAACAATACCGTTCCAGAGAATCTCGGAGTTCTCAAGATCCATGATGCGAAAACGCATCTTCATCACTCTCTGACAGTAGGCTTTGGGGCCTTGAGGTTTCGGACTGAGATAAGTCGAGAGAGGCTCTTTGTGCCCGCAGCTCACCGAATTTTGCAGCACGCCTGGCAGGAGTGCCTGAGACGGGTATGACTTGCCCTGGATTGTGAGTTTTTTCAGCAGTTTTAGGGTCGACTCGGACCCCTTATCGGCTTTTTCCTTTTTCAATGCATCGCGCCAGTCTTCAACCTGTTCTCCATCAAGGATCTGGGTGATATCAGTGACCGAGAGGAGCGAGACTTTTTTCCACTGCTCTTTAAGGGTATTGGTCAGGATCGTGTCGAATGCGTTGGCGTCGGCGACGGAAGTTGTATTACCTGGCGTGAGATCGATGATGGGACTGACGACAAACCCAGGTTTGGTCAGATCCTGCTTGGTAAAAAGGACTTCACTTTCCGGGCTGGTCCGATAGGCGTTACACGCGAACAGAAAGCTCGAAACGAGGAGAAGGTATAGAGGCTTCATGAGGCTTTCTCACAGGATAAAAATTCATGTTCCACATAACGGACCAGCAGATGATAAGTCTTTCTCGAAGCCATCTGGAACTGATCGAGGAGCGGCGTAAGTAGCTGTAGGTCTTCGCTTGAGGCCAGTTCTTCCAGTTCCTGACTCAATCGCGCTAGCTGCATAAGGCCGAGAGTGGCAAGAGTCGACTTCATCGAATGAGCAGTCAGTTCCAGTTTATCCCATTGGCCTTCTTCAAGATAGCGATGTAATTTCTGCAGTTCGGGCGGGTGCCGCTCGACGAAGCTGTATATGGTTTTCACCAGAAAGTCAGAGCCACATTGTTCGGCAAGTTTGAGAAGGCGGTCTTCCCATTCCCTAATCAGATGATTCTTATCGTTAGTATCGCTGAGCCACAGCTGGAGCTTTTGCAAGAGTGCTTCTTTGGCGAAGGGCTTTTGCAGAGCATCGTCGATCTCGAGTTCAAAGCTCTTTTGCCAGCCAATATCGGAGCCGCTGATCGCGATGACCGGGGCCGAAGATTTTTGCCGTATTTCCTTTAGCAAAGTTTCCGGAGGAACTGAACCGAGATGAAGGTCGAGCAGGATGAGATCGAAATCATGGGTGTCGAGGAGATAGAGAGTTTCTGCGAGCGTCGCCGCCGCTCGCAGTTCCAGGCCCGTTTTCTCCAGAAAAGACTCGGTCACAGCGCTACTCAATGCGTTGTCTTCCACAAGGAGAACCAGGCCTTCCAGGGCGCGAACGGGATTCGTGATACGGTCTGAAGCCACGGCAGCGGCAACCGCCTGGAACGGAGTCTGAAGGCTGAGGTTTCCCTGCGTTGTTTTCAAAGGCAGCATAAACCAGAAGGTTGAGCCTTTATTCGCTTCGCTTTCCAGCCCGATCTGGCCATCCATACTCTCAACGATTTTTTTGCATATGCTTAGGCCCAGACCACTTCCGCCTTTGCTTAGATCGCCCGACACCTGAGAATAGGGTTCAAAAAGCTTGGAATGCTGATCGCGCGGGATGCCGATGCCACTATCGGTGATACGAAAGGACATGAGGCTTTCGTTGCCGCGTGTATCGCTGCATTCGAGCTGTAGTGTGATGGAGCCTTTTTCGGTGAATTTCAAGGCGTTGTTCAAGAGATTATTGAGCACCTGACGAAGACGGACTTTGTCGCCTTGACAGAGATTGGAATGGGCTGAGGGCAGATCGATCCCAACCTTAAAATCAAGGCCTCGGCTTCGGGCCAGGAGTTCAAAGGGTGCAATCGTCTCAAGGGTAAATTCTTTGAGATCAAAGAACGATGGATTGAGTCGGAGCTGGCCCGATTCTATTTTAGAATGCTCCAGGAGCGAATTGAATGTCTCGATCAGGTAATGGCTGCTCTTTTTCAGGTTGTTCAGCAGAGCCGCTTCCTGCGGCCGGGCCTCCAGGGCGCCGTCGCTTAGCAGTTCGCTGAGGCCCAGAATCGAATTCAAAGGCGTGGCCATCTCGTGGCTCAGGTGGGAAAGAAACTCTCTTTGAACCTTCTTCGTTTCCATAAGATTCTGATGCTGGATCGTCAGTTCCTTTTGCAGGGCGTGATAAGCGGAGGAAGTCTTGCGGAGTTCCACCAGATTCGCCGTTTGGCGCGCGAGGAATTCGAGCTGTTTGAGATGCTTGCCCCCGAAACTGCGCTTTTTCCAATCCAAAACGCAAATGGTCCCGATCACGAGGCCATCTGGATTTAAGAGAGGGACGGACAGATAGGCTTTGATGAAGGGCTTTTGCTTGCCAATCGGATGGGCCATCCATTCGGGAACAATTGTGAGATCGGGAAGAACCAGGCTTTTGCCGGTCGTAACCACCTTAAGACAAGGGCTTTGCGTTCGGAGCAGGGCGGCGAAGAGAGTGCCGGCAGAGGCGTCCGGTCCGCAGTGGGCTTTCGACCAGAGACCTTCGTTGCTAAGGAGATGGATCGATGCATAAGGCGTTGCGCAGAAAGCGGCGGCGGCCATAGCAATCTCATCAAACGCAGCTTCTCGGCTGGTCTGAAGCTCTCGATACTCGTCGAGAGTATCGCGCAGGCTAGGGAGTTGGGGCGGCCGAACTTTCACATAGTCTCCTATAATTGTTAATCATTCGGCTGATTTTTGATTTATCTTAGACAATATTATTAAAGCGCTTGAAAAAGCAGTAAAAGCGGTTGGGTACGTCTCCTTTGTGAATTCTGTCAAAGAGCTGGAAGGCGGCAGGGAAGGAGCCGGCCTTTCGAATTGGATGCTGAAGATCCGGCGTGAAAAAAAAGAGCGGAACCTCATAGGCCCGCTCGAGTTCTACCTGACTGTAAGATTTTGATCAGCTAGTAGCCACGCCCGGACCCAGGCCCCGAAACTCAATATGACCATCCTGGGATTTGTAGAGACAGCCTGAGAGAAGTCCCGGAACGTTATTCTGCATATGCTCAAAGGCTCTGCGCCGGGCGCCACCGATGATGGCATCCTGCGGGCGGAGGGCTGAGGTTTTGATGAAGCAGTTGTAAGCAAGAATTCCGCCCTCAGTATCGAGGAGCGTGATGCCGTCCATCCAGGTTAACTTACGCAGGAGCAGTGTGTAGGAATAGAGTTTGAGATAGGCATCCCGGTCTTCTGTTCCATCGATCAGCGAAAGAATCGCTTTCCCGACATCGATACGAGGTGCGAGATGAATGCCGTCTTCCAGAATATCCGGAATTTTTTGACCTTTGCCAAGGATACCAACCAGGCTGCCGTGAGAACCATGCATCACGTCCATGCCGACTCGATAATAAAAGGAGCGAAGCATGGGTTTGATACGATCGTCGGACTCACGTACCACGCCATCCACGAAATTGCGAATGACACGACCCGGGTGATAGTCTTCCTCGTCGGAGCCGGAGACGTTGATGTACTGCTTGAGGCCGCTCCCCGTTCTCAGCTCAACAAAATTGCCGCCAAGGCGCGTGAGGCCTACGATGGAACTCTCGGCTTCGGTCATAGCCCGGAGGCGCTCATACACCGTCGGCACGAGAGGCGAGGAGTCGGAGCGAAAGATGCCGTATTTAATCGAGGCGCCTTCGACCGTGATATAAACCGCCCAAAGCCGGTCTTCGGCGAGAGGGGCGCAATGTTTGAAGGCGCGTGTGAATGTATCGCGATGAACCGGGCCGCTGCCGATCGCGATGAGTTCCCGGGCAGCCAGATACTTCGTCAGGTCTTCCTGCTTATCCGTCATGAAAATGACGGGAAAGAGGTTAATGCCCTCCTCCTGATAATTCGCCAGCAGAAGTACGACCTCCGAAAGAAAATCGGCGTTAAAGAGAGTTTGATTTAAATTTTCCGTGAGCGGCTGCAAACGCTGTTTTAAGAAATCCCGGAAAGAAATCATTTTCTCGTTCATAGCGGTCCCGAGGCTAAAGGCACGTGATAGAAATGGGTCACGAGTTGCGTTGCGACTCAAGTGAGGCGAACCCAAAAATAAATTTAGCACGTCTTGACCTTAAAATTCTAAGACAAGCTCGGTTAATTTTTGAAAAAGCCGCTTCGATCCGTCAAAAAATTCTGGATCCATTCTATTCGGGAGTGGTAATCCATGGTCGTAATTGACTTTTCTCTTGAATCCTGGCGGTCGAACTCCGATTCCCGTAAAACCTTATCCTGAGGAGGGCGATGGATGCGTTACGCTCGTCAAACTGTGTTAGCCGATTTGGGACAAGAAGGTCAGGCTGCTTTTGCAGAGGCTAAAGTCCTTATCGTCGGGGTGGGTGGTCTGGGTTCCCCTCTGGCGCTCTATCTCGCGGCTGCGGGTGTGGGTTGTCTGGGATTGGTGGATGCCGATCGTGTCAGCCTCTCCAATCTTCAGCGACAGATCCTCTTTCAGACGCCTGACATCGGTCAAACAAAAGTCACGATTGCCAAGAACAATCTCGAAGCGTTGAACCCCGACGTACGATGTGTTCTCCATCCGGTTTTTCTCGACAACCAAAACGCCGAAGACATTGCGAAAGACTACGAAATCATCGTTGATGCGAGCGATAACTTCGAAACGAAATACCTACTCAACGATCTGTGTGTGAAGCTGAATCGACCTTTGGTCTACGGTTCCATACTTCGCTTTAAAGGCCAGGCCTCGGTGTTCTGGGCGGAGCGTGGTCCTTGCTACCGCTGTCTTTTTCCAAGGCTGCCGCGCGAGGCGATACCCAATTGTGCGGAAGCCGGTGTACTGGGAGCGCTGGCGGGTGTGATCGGCAGCATTCAGGCTCTTGAGGTGATGAAACTCATTCTCCTCATGAAGGATCGACTGCCAGTCCATCACGAAACCCTGTTAGGCCGACTCCTGAGCTTTGATGCAGCGACCATGACTCAAACGATCAATCGCCTGCCCAAAGATCCGGATTGTCCGGTTTGCAGTCGGGCGAGGGAAGATATTGTCTTGCCTGAGCTCGATCTATCCTGTGCGCTTGAAACGGAAGCCGTTCCGAATCTGGCGAGGGATTGGCAAAACTATCGTTGGATCGATGTGAGGGAGCAGGGGGAGTGGGACCAGGGCCGTGTGCCGAATGCTTTGCATTGGCCTCTGTCTAAGCTCAATCAAGGTCTCATCCCAGAGAAAATCTCCGGGCCGACGGTGATCTACTGTCAAAGCGGAGTCAGGTCGCGCCAGGCTTTGAAACGACTTAAAGCCGAGGATTTTGTTGCTGTCCTTCACTATCCGGAAGGCTTTGGCGGTTGGGTTGGGCCCGTAGAGCGAGGTAAGTGAGAACGTCGTCTTCCTCCTCGAGAAAGCGTTTGCGCCGCATCGCTTTCGCCTGCGCTCTTGAATATTCCTCACGGTTCAACGGCTTGGGTTTTATCCAGGGCAAGGACATCCAGGCCATGAAAACGCCTAAAGCAAAGCCGATGCCATGACTTCTATAACTGACATTCGCTTCGATCGTGCTCGGCAGGAGAACGATAAGGACAAAAGCAAAGATGCGCATGAGGCGGTGTGAGAGCTTAAGATAGCTCGAGTTTCGCGCGAAATAAACGAGCCACATGCCCGTCATGAGATAAACCATTCCTGATGCACCGACCAGACGAACCTCTGGATCGTAGGTTAAGAGTGCAATGGCTTCCGTCGCGGCCGCTCCCAGGACACTGAGTACGGGAAACGCCCAACGTCCAAAATAATTATTGAGCAGAGTTGCGAAGACCAGGAAGAGCATCGAGTTTGAGAGCAGGTGAATGAAGTCAGCGTGGACGAAAGGGGAGGTGAGCAAACGCCACCATTCGCCGTCCTGAAAGACGTTTTGCTGGGTCGCGACAAAAAACTCGCGGCCGCTTTCCCAAGAGATAATGCTCATGATGGTAAAGAGAAGTATGAAGAGCGAGGCGCCCTGGGCTGCCGAAGGATCTATCTTGCGGGAGAGAGCGACTTCTTCCAGAAAGGGCAGAGGAGTAGATGCCGAAGTCGGAATCTTGTCAGTCAGATCAATAATGAGCGGACTCACCGGACTTAATTCACTGTCGTTTTTTATTTCGGAATCTGTTTCTTCATCGCCGGAGGACTGGTCCGCTGGGCTCGACATCACACACCTCATCATGAGCTTGGCAAAACAAAGATAAGACGCCTTCAAAGCTTGTCAACTCGGCCGTCTGGCCCTTTCAGTGCCTGCAACCCGCCTGATACCTAGGGGGCTGAAATTATTCCATGATCTGCCCGTGGGTTGCCGTTGATTCTTCCTTATAGGGGAATTGATAAGCCTTCTCAAGATTCCCTTGCAGTCAGGAAGGCACTAAAATCTTTGCGGAAAGTCAGCTTCTGCAACAAGCTGTCGACAGAGCCACTAGATTTTGGGACAAGGCTATTCACGTCCGTGGAGAACACGCCCATGTCAAAACTCAATCAACGTTCCATCCCCGTCCAATGGCAGGGCCAAGACTATTCGGTTTGGGTGGTCGATAATTTTGATGGGTACCTCGATGCCTTCGCGCTGGAAGTGGGTGGCAACCTCACGGACGAGCGTTGTCCCTTCGGCGTCTTGCTCTGGCCGAGTTCCAGAAGCCTCGCCGATATTTTTGCCGAAGTGAAACCGCTCCCTGAAGCGAAGCTGATCGTTGAGCTGGGTTGTGGCGTCGGATTTTTGTCCTGCGTCCTGGCCAAGATTTATCCCGAGGCGAAGATTTATGCCTGCGACTACGAAGAAAGTCTCGGCAGCTTCGTCGAACAAAATGCGCGGGCCTGGGGCGTGGAAGATCGCGTGGAATTTCGTGCGATCGACTGGCGTCGCGAACCTCCGTCCGATCTCTTGTCCAAGGCGGACCTTGTAGTCGGGGCGGACCTGTTCTATGACGACAGTCATCTCGAGCATCTCCCGCCTTTTGCGAGCCAACTGCTCAAGGCCGGGGGGACGCTGGTGCTGGCCGATCCCCGGCGCTTTCGCTTTAGCAAAGCCCTCGAGGAGCTGCAAAAACACTTTCATCTGCTTGAACAAAGGGAAGAAGACTGTGCCCTCGATAAAGAGGGTATTGAGGAATTTATGATTGGCGCCGGCTATCGCGAGCAGAAGATATCAATCCTCACCCTCAGCAGGATCTAGGGCTTTGGCAGCATATCGATCAGGGCTTTGAGCGATTCCGGAGCCTTTCGATAGCGCAGATGGGAAGCAAAGATGGTCTGCCGCGGCAGGCTGTCTTTTTTGTAGGAACGCAGTTCTTTGTGATCCAGCGTCATGTGATCGGGTAGAACCGCAATGCCTACCCCCTGTTTGACAAGCTTGATCATCGCCGTGATCGAGTTGACCTGAACCACTCGTTTTGGGGTCTTTCTGTGGATTTTAAGCAGCAGATCCTCGGGACCATAAATGATCCAACGGTAGTTGAAAAGCGTCTCGGGATTGATCGGATCGCGCGATACGATCGCCAGATTTTCGTCCAGGACGGCCTGTGAGCTGATGAGTTCACTATCGATTTCGAAAGGCGTGAAAATCAGATCGAAGCGGCCCGCCTCAATACCTTCCCTGAGCTCCTGCAGCCCGCCGACCGTGATCGTCAGATTCGAATCAAAGTTTTTGTAATACTCGCCCAGGAGACCCTGAAACCAACTTTCCAGAAGGCCATGGGGAATCCCTATGCGAATGTTTGTGCGCTCACCATCTTTGAGAAGTGTGGTCGTCTCGAGTTCAAAATGTTTGAGCGCCTCGTAAAGTTTTCGGCCTTTGGGCGTAAGCGTCAGGTGTTTGGTGGACCGGATGAGCAGTTCATCGTCGATCGATTCCTCTAAAAGCTTGACCTGACGGCTTACCGCAGACTGGGCGATGTTGAGTTCCTCGGCGGCTTTGGAGAAACTCCCCTGTTCAACCGAAGCGATAAAAGCTTTCAGATAGCGAAAATCCATGGACACACCTCAGTTAGAACTTCTTTTCACTTCATTCAAGACGTCAACACAGCTTGAGGCATCACCCACGGATGTATATTTTTCGATTTTTTTCTGGCTGGCATCCGTGAAAAAGTTGATCTTGCAGGTATCGTTGTAGGTATAGTTGCTAAAGCGCCAGGCGGAGTATCCAAATCCGCTCGAACGCGAGACCTGACGATCGTTGATATAGCTCAGCACCTTCACGCCGTTTTCCATAGAATAGGTACTGTTAGGTGCCCCCCATTGCTCGACAAGCTTGTCGGGATGCTGACCGATCCAGGGATCGAGGTCAGACTTCAGTCGATCCCCATAGTGGGCACAGGCCTGGCTTAGCGTAAGCATTCCAAAGAAGAACATGGCTCGGTAGAGACTTTGCATGATCGAATCTCCTCTGTGAATATTTTATTACTATTGGCAGTCCTTTGCCTATCGCCTAGATTTTAGGTCGAACTGCCCGAGACCTTACCCATCGCTAGGGCTGATCTGAGTGTACGATCTTGTCGATAGTTTGAGCGAGTGTCTTTTGGGTAGTATAGGACAAACACGTCAGAGGATGAGGCTGTAACGCCCTGCTGATGCCAGCTTTAGTAGAATGGAGTCAGTGTGGAGATATTTCAGGACGGTCTCTTAGCAGCTCGATCAACTATGGGCTTTTCGCTGGCTTTTCATATTATTTTTGCAGCATCGGCGTGGTGATGCTCTTCTTTATGGCGACCTCGCGCTATTTTTATCTCCGCAGCGGACACAAAGCTTATCTTGCTCTCACACGTGTCTGGTCAAAAGGCTCAGCTATTTTGTTTGCAACCGTTGCGGTTTCAGGAACCGTGCTTTCCTTTGAGTAATTCGGGTAAAACAGGTGTGACTTGACATAGTGGTATGAGGCTCTGCGATCGAGCCTCCTACTCCGACATTAAGGCCAAAATCGAGAATGGAAACGGCCCATCTTTGCATGGTAGACTCTCTAGGGGCTTGTTCGTAGCTTCTCAGGCAGGATTCTGCTAGAAAGAACCCTGGACTCCCTTGGGCGCATTGCTCGGGATCTGGCTCTGATCTGAGCGTTTACGAAGCCGACTCCCCTCGGATCCTACGAGGCTCTTCGTGCACAAACTTCGTGATATCTGGATCGCAGAGTTTACGCATATCACGTTGGACAAAGGTAGATATGACATTGACTGATCAAAAATCTCCTCAAGATGCACAGAATAGGACTTTGGCTGAAGGCGATGCCAACCCGAATCAAACGCGTGAATCGAGAGATCACGAGGGACAGGAAGGGGAACGTGAGCGTCAACATCCATCGCATGCTCAACATTCGCATCAGCACCATCAAGCGGGAGCTGTTGATAAGGATCTTCGACGTAAATCCGCCAATGCCCCAGCCAAAGGTCGGACCAAACATCTGGCTGCGGCTCTCGAAAACGGCAGTTACATTGCCTTCGATATCGAGACGACCGGCGGCAACCCCGAGAAGAACGGGATCACCGAGATCTTTGCTTTGCGTTACCGCGACGGACAGATCCACGACACCTTTTATTCGATGGTGAACCCTGGGGTATCCATTCCACCCATAGTTCGCCGCATGACCGGCATCACCGACAAGATGGTGCGTGATGCACCGCCGATCAAAGCGATCATGCCCGATTTTATCACATTCATCCAGGACGACGTTCTCGTCAGCCACAATACGATCGGCGACATGAAGTTTCTGCGTTACTTCGCCGATGTGGATTGCCAGCACGAGATTGGCAACTATTATCTCTGTACCCATCTCCTCGTCGAGAAGCTTGCGCCCAATGCCCCCGACAAGTCATTGAAAGGCCTCGCGGGCTTTTTCACTTTGCCGGGCGATGCGCGTCTACACCGAGCCGAAGCCGATGCGTATCTCACGCTCGAACTCTTTAAAATTCTGCTCGAAAAAATGCGGGTCAAAGGTATTCCCTCGATCGCCGATGCCATTCGTTTCCAAGGCGACTTTGAATCGGGGACACGCCTCGGTTGGGGTGTGAAGTCGGAGGCTTTGAAGGTTCTGCCCGAGAAGACCGGGGTCTTCTATCTCTACGACTACAGCGGTCAGGTGACATTTCTATCGAGTGCCCACAACCTTCAAAGGGAAGTGCGTCGCCTGCAAAAGCTCAATGCTTTGCCCAAACAACTTCTCCGTTCGGTCCTATCCAGCTGCGATTTGAAGTTTGAAGAGACGCCGACAGCGTTTGCCGCCTCAGTTCTCGAAGCTCAGAACCTGACGAAACACCGCGTGCGCTTCGATCCATCGAGCTGGCACCAAAGGACTGCGAATTTTATTTATCTCTGTCAAGACGCCGAAGAATTCCGTCTGACCACAGGTCCCCTCGTAGAGGGCGTAACGGCTCTGCTCGGGCCGATCCGGGGCGGCAAAGACGTGACGATCCTGCTTGAGCATATCGCGACCGCAGTGGGCCGCAAGCCGACCAAGAAGGGGCTTAAGCTGAGTCCCGACGAAGCGGGTGTTATCAGTGATTTCCTTTCGCGTCGCACTCTCAAGGCGCCTCTCAAGGAGAAGTTCCTCGCACTTCTGCCGAAGCATGCCGAACGCATTAAATATCTGAATCATCTGCGCAATCATCTCCGCAAGGTTTCAATTCCGGAGGATCTCTTCGGTCGCAAGATCTGCTCCGGCATCCTCGCGCTGGGCATGGGCGACCGCTGGCATATTTATGCTGTTGCGGGTGGACGGCTTCTCTCTGAGTTTAATGTCGAGGGCGATCTTCAGCAGGGTCTGCTGAAGAATGAATTGAATCTTCGCCTCTACCGCCAAATCAAGGCCGAAGCGAAGTTGATGGACGATAAAGAGAAAGACAGCGATAGCGTACCGATGAGCCTGGCCGATGCGATTCTGTTGAATCGCATGTTCTGGTGGGCTTTTTTTGGCAGTCGTCATGAAAATGTCCGGATCATTCATGTCGAAGAGTTATCGCGCTTCTAAGTCTTTGTTCTCTCACCGGGCCACCGTCCACAGGTCCGAGGCTAATCGCCTGACTTTATTCGACCGTTTCTGAAGGAGCCTCAGTCTGGAAAACGCTTAGGGCGTATGGATTGGGGTCTCGGCTTGTCAGCCTTGGGACTTTCTTTTATCTCTCCTTCAACCATAGGAGATCCCAATGAACACCTGCATTCCGTCCCTCATCAGTCTCAAAGGTTCCAATCTTCACATCGGACAGCATATCGTTGCCCTTCACGGTCGCAAGAAAACGCGCCTTCTCCTGGAAGCCATGCTCAAGGCCGGGAGTCATGAGGAAGGCCTCCATCGCGAACAATTGAAGCGCGAGGTCTATAGTAATCCGGCCTTGCCTCAGCAGACTACAAGCTCAAGGCTGCGGGAGTCTCAGGATGGCAGCCTCAGCAAGCTTATCAGTCGTTCACGGAGCTTTCTCAAAGAATCTCTTCGCGACACCGCCTGGTCCCACGAGGTTGATTGGTTTGTCTATTCGGAGAAGAACAGGAAGTGGCAGCTCATGCGAAATAGGGCGTAAGGTTTGGGTAAGGATTAAAAATATCCTATATCGGAAAGTGCCGGCGAAAAATTGTGAAAAGTTCATAGCCTGCTGATATCGGGAGTAAAAGGCGTGCTTCATTTTTTTTGGTTTGCCAAGGGTGCTTAAGTATTTCCACAAAACACCGAAAGACTTTTTACGGTTTCGGACCTTTACCCGATTCCCGCTGGAGACAGAGTAAACTGCCATCTCCCGCACGATTTACCCTGACGTCAACTGAGGAGGAGGAGCTATGAAATACCTAATTAGCGGTATTATCGGCTTTTTTCTAACACTCGCTCTTAGTCTACCGTTTCAAAATGTCATCAAACCCAAAGAGGCGAAAGCCTTCGCGGCTGCGGTATTGAACAAAATGGACGGCAAAAGTATAGGGGTGGTCAGCGTTGCCGCCGCCGCCGGTGCTGCTCTTGCTGATAAGAACGTGGAGATGGATATCAAGGTGCAGCCTATCGTTCGGATAGAGGAAAAGAAGGACGAGCCGCGCATCAAATTCTTTCCTCAGTACCCGGCTGAAGCCGCCGCTCAAAAAATCGAAGGTTACGTAACCGTCACCTTCCGTGTTTCGAAAGATGGAACGGTTCAGAACCTTAAGGTGACCGAATCGAGCCCGCCTCAGATCTTCGATGAAGCGGCTCTGACGGCTGTATCGAAGTGGAGCTTTGCATCGGTGGATAAAGACCAGACACAGGTTGTCGACCGCCAAAAGCTGCGACTGAACTTTAGCCTCGGCCGTACGGTTGCGGAACAGCGTTTGACTGAATCAGGTTTCTAAAAAATTAGAGACAGCAATACCAAAGAAGTCCTTGCCGAAAACGGCAAGGACTTCTTTGTTTTAAGCCGCAAATTGAGGCTTTAAGACTTTAGCTGTTGAAGAAGCTCTTGAGGCCGGCGCGGTCTGGACGCATGGTTTTCTCGCCTTCGTGCCAGTTCGCAGGACAAACTTCGCCATGTTTTTCATTGAAAGTCACAGCGTCGACAAGGCGAAGATATTCGTCAATGTTACGGCCCAATGGAAGGTCGTTCACAGTCTGGTGACGGACTTTGCCGGATTTGTCGATAAGGAAAGTCGCGCGGAGGGCAACGCCGTCTTCATGAAGAACGTCGTAGTCACGGGCGATGGATTTATGGATGTCGGAAATCACGGGATAAGTGATGCCTTGGATTCCGCCTTCATCCTGAGGCGTGCGGAGCCATGCTGAGTGGGTGTGAACGCTGTCGATCGAGACCGCGAGCACTTCTGTGTTTTTCGATTTGAATTCGCTGAGTTTGTCCTGGAACGCATGGAGTTCGGTTGGGCAAACAAATGTGAAGTCGAGTGGGTAGAAAAAGAGGACGACGTTTTTCTTGCCTTTGAATTGAGACAAGGTGATGTCTTGGAACTCACCGTTGATGACGGCTTGTGCGGTAAAGTCAGGAGCTTGTTTGTTAACTAATACAGCCATGATGTTTTCCTTCCGGGTAAACGTCGGATATTTGCTTTAAAACACGTCCTCATCGAAACATAAGGAGCAAGACGTGTCAACTCTCTTCAATTCTTCATAAAAGGATATCGATAATCTGTGTACGGCACGAAATTTTCTTTGATCGTGCGGTGGGAAACCCAGCGCAGAAGGTTGAAAATGCTTCCTGCCTTGTCGTTCGTGCCGGAGCGACGTCCGCCGCCAAAAGGCTGCTGGCCAACAACGGCGCCTGTTGGTTTGTCATTGACGTAGAAGTTTCCGGCGCTGTGTTCAAACGCCTTGGTCAAGTGACTGATCGCCAGACGATCCTGAGCGTAGATCGCACCCGTGAGGGCGTAAGGGCTGGAGCGATCACAGAGCGCAATCGTAGCATCCAGGTCTTTATCCTCGTAGACATAGACGGATAATACCGGTCCAAAGATCTCTTCGGTCATGGTTTTGAAGCTTGGGTCGTAGGCTTGAATGACCGTCGGGTGAATAAAATATCCTAAGCTGTCGTCGCAGGTGCCACCGACCAGGATACGCGCCTGTTCGGTATTTTTTGCCGCTTCGATGTAACCCTTAATCTTATCGAAAGACCGTTTGTCGATCACCGCGCCCAAAAAGTTGGTGTAGTCTTCTATGTCACCGATTTTCAGTTCTTTGACCGTTGCGACCAAAGACTTCTCAACGGCGGGCCAGAGGCTTTTCGGAATGAAGGCGCGCGAGGCGGCCGAACATTTTTGTCCTTGAAATTCAAAAGCGCCACGCACCATACCCGTTACAACCTGGGCGGGATCGGCCGAAGGATGGGCGAAGATGAAGTCTTTGCCACCGGTCTCGCCGACGATGCGGGGATAGCTGCGATAGACCTCGATATTCTTGGCCACCTCTTTCCAGAGTTGGTTGAAAGTCGGGGTCGAACCCGTGAAGTGAATGCCGCTCAGTTCAGGATGTTTCATCAGCACGTCGTTAATGATGAGCGGATCACCGGGAAGCAAATTGATGATGCCAGGGGGGAGGCCAGCCTCCTCGAGGACTTTCAAAGCGATATAGGACGACAGCATCGAAGTGGGTGAGGGCTTCCAGATCACCGCGCAGCCCATTAAAGCCGGGGCAGCGGGGAGATTGACGGCGATCGACGTAAAGTTGAAGGGCGTGATGGCGTAAACGAAACCTTCGAGGCCTCGGGCTTCGCTGCGGTTCCACATCCCGGGCGAGGACTCCGGTTGTTCGCTGTAGACGCGTTCGGCAAAATGAGCGTTGTAGCGAAAAAAGTCGATCAACTCGCAGGCCGCATCGATTTCAGCCTGGTGCGCGGATTTACTTTGGCCCAACATGGTCGCGGCATTGATTTGTGCGCGATATTTCCCGGCCAGCAGATCAGCGGCTTTCAAGAAGACCGCAGCGCGTTCTTCCCAGGGGAGAGCCGCCCAGGCCGCGCGGGAGGCAAGGCAGGATTTTACAGCGTCTTCGGCATCCGCCTTGGTCGCCTGGCTGACTTCGGCGAGAACGTGTTTATGATTATGAGGAATGACGACAGGGACCTTGTTTGAGTGGAAGCGTTTTTCGCCGCCGACCACTACCGGGATCGCGAGTCGTTCGGATTTTATGCGTTTGAGTTCGAGTCCAAGGGCGTTGCGTTCGGCCGAGTCTGGAAGGTAGCCGAGAACGGGTTCGTTACGAGGGACTGGAGTCGTACTGATAGCGTTGGCCATGTCGTTTCCTTAAGGTACTTGTTCGCTCGTCTTGCGAGGCAATACTATGCGTTTCCTCCCCGGAAAATGCAACCAAAGCCCGAGAAATTAAGGCTAATTTGGCGGATAATAGTCGCTTTGGAAAAGGCGCTAAAGTTTCGGAATATATCTACCGATGTAGAGGCCTTAGAGTGTTCCGGAGACCCCGATCGGGTTGGGAGATTATGATGCGCCGCTTAAGCCTGACAGTATTGACGCTTACTCTCGCCGCGACAGCCTTGGCCTGCGAGCGCTACAAACCCTCGTACCAGGTTCCCAAGAGTTCCAATCAGGGGTCCGGCCCCGTTCCAGGTCCCGGTCCTGGCGGACTTCCCGCGAACGATTCCAATACCGAAATCCTTTTATCGAGCAGCAAATTGCTGGGCCAGGAAACGAAGTACAGCGCCGTCGCAAAGTTTGCCGGCGTCACCAGTGCCAAGCTCAATTTGGCTAAGGCGGACGGCGGTGTGAAGTTGATCGTGACCGGCCTTCCCTCATCGAAGAGCGATCTGTTGGTCGTCGAGATTTACGAAGGCGACAAGATTCGCTTCGTCGCCAAGAAAGCCAAGCTTGAGCTCGCGGCCGCCAGCGCGAAAGCCAATTCAGTGAAGGTTGAAGAATGTCTGATCCTCACGGCACCCTGGGATGGGGCGAAGTCGGAGGGGTCGTGTAACTGGGATGTTGAAGAAGCGAAATAAGCGAAGCTTTTGGATCCGCGCCCTAGGAGTCATTGTGAATACCAAAAATCAAATAGTTGCCGCCACTCTTTTCAGCCTTCTCCTGGCTTGCTCCGAGGGTAATACGGGTCGGGTGAAGAGCTATCAGGCCGGCAAGGGATCGGACGGCTTTAAAAGCGTTCTGGCTCAAGGCTCCGGGCGTATGCGTCCGCAGGCCTTTAAAGCCGGCACAGCTCTGGGCTTCAATTCTGGAGCTATCGTTGCCACCACACTCGACGACGCATCCGGAGCCTGGGCACGCGTGCTTTTCGATACCCGCATCAGCGATCGGGTGACAGCGGAGCAGGATGTCAATGTCTTTGGTCGCGATCTGCTTGCGAAGTACGAAGGGGATTTGAAGTTTCCAGCGTCCGAGGCCGGCGATGGATCGATTTATTCCCCATCACCGGATTTCAAAATCTTGAGTTTTCAACGGGTTTATCAAGGTGTTCCTGTTAAGGGAGCCTTTCTGCGAATCTTCTTTGCCGTGCAAAATGACCATTCCCTCCGGCTCAGTGAAATCCTCAACAACAGTTATGGACCCATTAAGTTATCGCCGGTCAATGACCCGTCATCCGCTCCTGGCGATGGCGATGTGATTGCGGCGACCGGGATTTCGTCGTTGCTTGTGAGCAGCAAACGGATTGTGATTCAGCCCCGCTTCAATGAAAGTGGCCGTTACGAATTTTCTTACGCAAGCGAGTTCAAACTCAAAGGGGAAAACGATGGCGAGACTTTTACCGTGACTATGGATCATGAAACGCATGAACTGCGCGAGGCTTATTCGAGCCGCATGAACGAACAGCAAAGCATCACCGCCGAGACCTTTCAACGCAGCTATGTTTTGAATGATCAAGTCGCTAAACCCTTGCCCTTTGCCAACGTGATCGATGGAATGACCAAGCTCACGACCGATGCCAAAGGTCTGGTGGAAGTTGCGGGCAAGCAGGTCACGATCCAACTGACGAGTGACAAGAGCGCGTCATCGGTCGTGGATTTGTCGGTAAGCAGCACGGAAGCGGCAAACTTCACGGCGATGCTGGGTGCCGGCGGCAAGACCAATATTAAATTGAGTACGGTAAATCCGGCGGCAATCAATGTTTTCGTGGCGGTGCAAACCGTTGTGGATTTCGTTGGCAAGTATCTGACGCCGACCGAACTCCCTTTGCTGACCTCCGGCATCGTCGCCGTTGTGAATCGCAAAGAGGATGTTTGCAATGCCTTTTACGACAACGACTCATTGAATTTCTTTGCTCAGGGCAAAGATCCGTCCGGTGCAACCTGCGCGAATACGGGCTTGATCAGCGATGTTGTTTATCATGAATGGGGTCATGCCCTGGATGATTCCCTTGGACCCAATAACCGTTCGAATGGTGTATCGGGTATCACTGACGGCGCTTACTCCGAAGGGATTGGCGACATTCTATCGTCGTTCCTGGTTCGTGCCCCGAACCTGGGTACGGGACTCTACCTGAACGACAAAAAGGAACTTCGGAACCTTCAAAACACGCGCAAACATCCCCCGGCGAACGCTCAGGAAACTGAGATTCATCAGGCGGGCATGATCGTCGGTGGCGCTTTTTGGGACATGTTCTCTAACCTCACTTCGCTCTATGGTACGGAGAAGGGGGCTGACCTCGCCACGAAGCTTTTCTTGAAGCATCTGCAAATCAGCGAACGTTATCTGGATGCGTATGCAGCCGTTTTGCGCGTCGATGATGACGATAACAATCCGGCCACACCTTCGCCGAACTACTGCAACATCACCCGGGCCTTCGCTGCCCATAATATCAGCGGATCGGAACAAGCCGGCGACGACTGCATCGATAAAGACGGCAGTCTCAATGTACGTGTCGATCTTGACGAAGGAGACGGCAAGCTCAGTCTTCTGGTCTCGGCTTTGGGCGCGACGAAAATTATAGCCTGTCCCGGTCAAGTGAAGATCTGTAAGCCTGAAACAGCCGGCTATCTGGAGTTGGCAGCGCAAGTGGCGGATGACGCATTAATCCTGAAGGGTGAACGCAAGTATTACGCCGCCAAAGGCAGCTTCGATGTGAAGTCCAATGCGCTTTATACTTTCCTCTCGCTGGATAGCAAATCTGCCGTTGTCGGATTGAAGAATATGAAGTTCAAAATACGGGATCATGCAGCATCGTCGCTGAAGAGCGTAAAGCCTTGAAGTCACCCCGTAATTATAGCTAAGTCACTAAACGTGCTGTGCAGAAAATCCAAGCTTTTTGTATAGTCTAATGCCCCGATTCTAAAGCTATTTATCTGGCCTAGCCAGCGTCGGGGCACCCTTCCAAAGAATCCACTCCCTCTGAAACCGCTTTTAATCTTGACCTCTTGCGCTGACCCGTACAACATTGAGGCGGCAGTTTTCCGTGTGGCAGCGGATAGGCTAAAGCGCAGTTTATCTTCTGCGTTTTCGGTTTCGCCGTAATCGGCTTTGGAGGGTTTTTATGAGCCTCGGTTCGACTTCTCGAGGAACGCAAACGCATTCTGTTCCGGACTATGTTAAAAACGAAAAGCTTCGCGCCTGGGTCGAAGAAGTAGCGGCTCTTACCGAGCCGGCCTCGATCCACTGGTGCGATGGTTCGCAAGAAGAATATGATCGTCTGTGCAAGCAGATGGTGGATGCTGGAACTTTTATTCCACTGGATCCCAAGAAACGTCCGGGTAGCTTTCTCGCTCGTTCGGATGCCAGCGATGTGGCTCGCGTTGAAGATCGTACCTTCATCTGCAGCCAGCGTAAGCAGGATGCGGGCCCGACGAATAATTGGGCACCGCCTGTTGAAATGAAGGCCACTCTCCAGAAACTCTTTAAAGGTTCCATGCGCGGCCGTACGATGTACGTGATTCCGTTCAGCATGGGGCCTCTCGGTTCGAAAATTTCGCACATCGGTGTTGAAATTTCCGATTCCCCTTATGTTGTCGTCAACATGAAAATTATGACTCGCATGGGCCGCAAGGCGCTGGACGTGTTGGGTGAGCATGGCGAATTCGTACCTTGTCTGCACTCGGTCGGCGCTCCCCTGCAGCCCGGCGCGAAAGACATTGCGTGGCCTTGTAACCGTGAGACGAAGTACATCGTTCATTTCCCCGAAGAACGCAGTATCTGGTCCTACGGCAGTGGATACGGCGGCAACGCCCTTCTCGGGAAAAAATGTTTTGCGCTCCGCATCGCTTCGGTCCTTGGCCGTGACGAAGGCTGGTTGGCCGAACACATGCTGATCCTGGGTGTTGAATCGCCTCAGGGTGAGAAGACTTATATCAGCGCTGCATTTCCGAGTGCTTGCGGTAAAACCAACTTTGCGATGCTGGTGCCCCCAGCAGGCTTCGAAGGTTGGAAGATTTCAACTGTCGGTGACGACATCGCCTGGATCAAGCCCGGCGAAGACGGTCGTCTTTATGCGATCAACCCGGAAGCGGGTTTCTTTGGTGTGGCTCCGGGAACTTCGCTCGAGTCCAACCCGAACGCGATTGCGACTGTGGCAAAGAACACAATTTTCACCAATGTGGCTCTCACTCCGGATGGCGATGTCTGGTGGGAAGGCCTGACGCCGACTCCCCCAGCGAACGCGATCGATTGGGAAGGGAATGCCTGGACACCGGCTTCGACTAAGAAAGCTGCGCATCCGAACTCACGCTTTACAGCTCCGGCGGGACAGTGTCCTTCGATCGATGCCGATTGGGATAATCCCAAGGGCGTGCCGATCAGCGCGATCATGTTCGGCGGCCGACGTGCTACGACCGTACCTCTGGTTTACCAGGCCTTTAACTGGAACTTCGGTGTTTATCTCGCCGCAACGATCGGTTCTGAGATGACGGCCGCTGCTTTCGGTAACATCGGTGAAGTGCGCCGCGATCCTTTCGCGATGCTGCCTTTCTGCGGTTACAACATGGCTGATTATTTCAACCATTGGCTCGAGATGGGTCGCAAGATTTCTCAACCGCCACGCATGTTCTGTGTGAACTGGTTCCGAAAAGACGAAGAAGGCAAATTCATGTGGCCTGGCTTCGGCGAGAATATGCGCGTTTTGAAATGGGTCGTCGACCGTGTTCAAGGCCGTGCCTATGCCGAAGAAAGTCCTCTGGGTTACATGCCGCGCTATCAGGATTTGGAATGGAAAGGCTCGAACTTTAAAGCCGCCCAGTTCCAGGCCTTGATGGCTGTCGATCGCGAAGCCTGGAAGAAGGAAGTGTTGAGTCACGAAGAACTTTTCGAGAAACTTTTCGACAAGTTGCCGCGTGAATTCTCTTCCATGCGTCACCTCCTTCTGTCCTCGCTCTGGCGTTCGCCTGAGAAATGGCAGATGGAAATTCCGCTTTAAAATTAAGTTTAAGTACATAAGCATTCGAAGGCCGGGCATAAAAGCTCGGTTTTTTTTAATCCAAAATCCTACTCACCATAACCAATTTCTTTTTTGATAAAAGAAAAGGCTTCCCTCTTTTCTGCGCGCTTATGAATGCTGCGAGGAAAGAGGAAAGCCGCTTCTCAGAAGCGAGGGAGTTAACAGGTCTAGAACTTGTGCTCCACACCGACACCAACCATGGGGCCGGCTTCGCTTCTTGTGTAAATCGGATAGTAGCTGGTCTTTTCGCCCACGATGCCGACTTGGGCGCTGGCGCGGGCCCAGTAGATTCCGAGTCCCGCTCCTGCGACGATGTCGCTTAACCAGTGCGCGTTGTTCGCCACTCGGGAGAGTCCGATATATGTCGCGGCTGCAAAGGCCGGAACGCCGGCCCAGGGGCCGTAAGAATAGGCGACGGAACCAGCGGTCGCGAAGGCTGATGAAGTGTGACCTGAAGGGAAGGAGAGCTTCTTGCCGTTCGGTCGCTCGCGCTGAACCGCCTCTGCGATCGTAATATGAGTGAGGGAGGTGAAACCAATGGCCCGCAGATGCTGAAGTCCGTCGTCAGTATCGAAGTACATTTGCCCTAAAGCGATGGCTATGCCGGGAAAGCCGGAGCCGAGGATAGCGCCCGCCTTAGTCTCGTTCTGCGACATCCCTCTGTTGTTCCCGTAATGTTCGCGAAATTCGCTGTCGTGCTGATGTGCATACGAGGTGGCCGCAGCGCCAGCGACAAAGATCCATAGACTTGTGATGTCGGAGGCATGCTGAATGGTTGGGTACAGTTGATCTTCCCAAAGCCAGGTCATGGTAGGTTTGTTTTCATCCTTGACGAGTTTGACCGCTTCTTTGAGCGTCGGCGTTTCGTCGCCAGGCTTGACTTTTTTCTCCTCGGACAAGCCCGAGGTTGCGCCGATGGCTGTACTCAGAAGCAAGATCGTAAGGCTTTTGGTGAAGAGCTTAGGCAAAAACATCGATATCTCCCCTTTTAAAACACCACGACACCAAATGTCAGGGCGACTGCGTACATGGCTGCATGATCGGTGACTATTCTGGAATCGATCACTTCCGGAACTTCTTTGTTGTCTCGAATCGCTTCGAGCTTCCGATAGGAATTCACCGTAGCGCTCAACTCAAGAAACCACGACGTACCGTCCCGGGCGTTTTGGAAAATACCATAGGCACTACTGAGGATGTCGCCTTCTATTTGAGTCCGGTCCCCACCAAGGTCAAAAAATTCAGGCTTTTGACCTTTAACGATGAAGACCGAGGGACCGCGACCGGCAGCGATTTTAAGGTAAGGATGCGCTTTAGCCGGCGCGAGGTAGGTCGGAAGCCTGAAACGAAGGCCCATTGTACCGAGCGTGTTCCAGATCAAAGTGCGCTTCACCCTGTTGAACATAACGTTGGTACTGACTTCAAATGCATAGTCATTGAAAAAGTAGTAGCCGACACTGGTGTGGATATTCAGACCGATGCCCGCCTCTTTCTTGAGAAAGCTCGAGCTGAAAAAAGCTGTATTTACGCCCAAACCGGCCATCAGATGCAGGCCCGTTGTCCAGTGTTGAGATGTGAAGGAAGTCGCTTCTGGAACATCGTTCGCGTCAGCCAAAGCCATGCGCGGAACAGCGAGGCCAATTATCAGAATTGTAATGTAGAGACTGAGAATGAACTGAAGATGCCGAGGTTTTCTCATAGCTTCATCTCCAGCGAAAGAGCGAGGGCGCCTTTGTCATTGTACTTCGTCGGATAGAATCCAAGCTGATAATGAGACATCGGTAGTACAGTGAAAGGGTTGAAAATATAGCCCAGCATGGTTGTAGGCCAGGTTTGTAGGGAATGAAGGTAAAGACTCATCCGTTCGAATCCCATTCCCACAATCGAGCCAAAAACAGGGGTTTGATACATATCCTGATAGCTGGGCCGCTCGGTCACGGTCTCAATCGCAAACTCGAAAGCTAAAGAGGAGAGGGCCGCCCAGGCGAAGGCATCCTTCTGTTCGTAGCCACGCGAACGATAGAAGAGATAGTAGTACTGGCCAGTGATGGTGTGCTTGAAGATATTGTAGTTGAAATGATCTTTATCAAAATGGGGTTTGGTCATGTTCTCATGCCAATTTTTAAAGCTTCCGTGATCGTCGATCGTCTCTCTCTGGGAAACGTAATAGATACCCCATTGGGCCACATACATAAAACCGAAGTTCCCGGCTTTTTCCCTGGGACTTATGTCTTCCATGGGCATGTGGTGGTAATCATCGCGAGACGACGACTGAGCGAAAAGACCGGGACCAGGCCCAAAGACAAAAAGCAAAGACAGGATCAACCCGACAAGAAACGACATATTTAGCTTCCAAAGCAGAATGATCAGATAAGATCAGTCTAAACGCTCGTATGGACTTACTCAATGAGTTTCCAAAAAGCCAGGAGTCACAGGGTAAATAAAAATGGCTCTAACCTCGCAGTCAGAGCCGTATTTCATAAGATGAAAAATTATTCTTAGAAATTATTCAAAGGCTTGTTGTGGCATGGATCCGAGGGTTTGATCTTCTCTTTGTAAGCATTTGCGAAGATCACGCCGAGGCTATATTCAACGACAGCGCGACCCGTTTCGTCGCGGGTGACCTTGAAGGAACCGTCAACGGTTGGGAGCGTGCAGACTTCAACAGCGGATCCCTTTCCGTCGTTCTGGCTTGTTACGCGGGTCAGACTTTCGCAGATAGCGGCATCACGATAATAGGGTTCGCGAGTCAATTCACAACTGGGGTCTTTTTTCGATTGTTTCGCGACGATCTGTGAGATGGCTTCGATAGCGGCATGAACACCGGATGAATGAGCTTCTTTGGTGGTCACATAAACAAAGGATTCAGACTTCGGACCGAAGAGACTTGAACACTTATTGTCGATCGGCACATAGATTGGACCGAAGTTTTCGCTCAGGTTACCGATGCAATGGCTGAGGGCATCATAGAGTCCTTGGGTATACTGGAGGCCTCGAATCGTTTTCTCAACCAGGCTAGTCTTGGCCGTGAAGGTTGGGAGCGAACATTGGAACGGGCGATCGAACAGGATTTGATCTTCGTTGAAGTCATAGGGCTTCATCGTTAGATCGAGAACACAACCCGTCTCGCTATCACAGCGAATCGCGTCGAAGCTCCAATTGCTGTCGCCTTCGCACCAGGTGTCACCGCAGATGTTGTCGATCGAGAGCAGAAGGTCTTCCTGTTCGATTTTGCTGAGAAGGGGGGCGGCGTGGGCCGCGCTGCTGGCTAGGAGTAAGCCTAGGAAAAATGCTTTCATACCGTGGATATCCTCTTGGTTTGGTCATGGTCCACGTTTTAGGTGGAGGGTGACTGTATCGAGGCAAAATCGAGATAGCAACAGACATCGTTAAAAGTTGGGTTTACTGCCTAGCCAGTTATCTTTTCGCATTTCTAAACCCCAGCGGATTATTCGTTCTCCGGCAGACGTTCGACGAATTCAAACTGTTTGGGTAATTTATAGGACGTCAGTTCCTTTTTACAAAATTCCCGGAGTTCGGCTGCTGTAAGACCATGTTTATTCGGGACAATGTACGCCTTGATCGCCTCTCCATTGACCGGGTGAATGCGGCCTACGACCAATGATTCCCGAATATCGGGATGTTTGGCCAGGACATTTTCGATCTCCTGAGGGTAGACGTTGAACCCTGAAACCAGGATCATCCGCTTTTTTCGCCCAATTATTTTCCAATAGTTATCGTTATCAAAACTGGCGATATCCCCCGTTCGCATCCATCCGTCTTTGTCTATATGGCGCTCGGTTTGCTCAGGGTGTCCCCAGTAACCCTTCATGACTTGCGGTCCACGAACCCAGAGTTCGCCCCCGGTATCCCTGCTGTGAATGACGTTATCGAGAGCATCCGTGATCCGCATTTCTGTCTGGGGCATCGCCTGCCCGATCGTGCCGAGACGATTGTCATGTCTGGGATTCCAACTCGCGACCGGGGAAAGTTCGGTCATGCCGAAGCCCTCAAGGATCGGTCCACCGGTGATCTCCTCCCACTTCCTGGCGACGAGAGGATCAAGCTTCATGCCACCTGCAATCGCAAATTTGAAACTTCGAAAGTCCACTTCCTTAAAACTCGGCAGTCGCATGAGGGCAAAGAAGAGAGTGTTGACGCCGGTGATGCAGGTCCATTTCCAGCGCTTCAGTTCAGCGATCACGGAGGGAATATTGCCGGCATCCAGGATCAGAATATTGTGCGACCCTGAGAGCAGCGATACCGCGCAATGCACGGTGAAGGAAAAGATGTGATAGATCGGGAGGGGGGCGATCAATATTTCTTTGCCGGGCTGAACGCCATCACTGAGAAAGTGATTCACCTGTTCCATGTTCGCGACGAGGTTCGAGTGGGTGAGCATGGCTCCCATATGCACGCCGCTCGAACCGCCGGTATATTGCAGCATCGCGAGATCGGAGGCCTTTAAATCCGGCTTCACCCAGGGCCTGGAAGAACCATCCCGAAGGACTTTGCGAAAGGAGACGATTTTGTGTTTGGCAAAGGGTTTGATCGCTTTTCGTTTGTACCGAAGTACAAACTGATAAACGTTTCGATGGGGCCAGGGGTGCAACTCGAAGAGTTTGCAGACGACCACGAGGGGGCAATTCAGGTGGATCCGCACGTCTTCGATCAGGTGCGCGCAGATATCGGCACAAAACCAGACGCGAACGTCGGCATCCTTTAGCTGTCTCTCGGTTTCGCGAATGGTATATTGAGGGTTCAAATTTACGATCACCATGCCGGCCTGTAGGATGCCCCAGGCAAGAACAGGATACAGAAGTGTATTCGGCAGCTGCACAGCCACCCGATCGCCCGGTTTGAGGGCCTTGTGATTCTGGAGATAGACGGCAACCTTTCTGCTCAGCTTCAGCATTTGATCGTAGGTGATCGTCTGGCCATGCTGAGAGTAGGCGGGTAGATCGGCAAAGCGACTTCGAACGTCCTCGATATAATCGATGAGCGTTTTGTCCTTATCCCAAGTGTGGGTGCCGGCCGCGAGAGCTGAATCAGTTGGTGAAGGCATGGGGCAAGAATCCTTACATCGTATCTATTGAGCGACGTCTGCTCATATATTGGCGCTTAGCAGCGTTGATTTCGGTAATTTATCACGGGTGTTGAATAGCGACGAGTGCTTTCATGAGTCGGGGCGAGGTGGTGAGTATCGCATATTTATCAGCCCCTTATTGCATGCGGCGGCTACACAAGGCAAAATAGGACCATATCTTTCGATTGTCTTCGATGAGGAGAGTGCGGCATGAGTGCCCAAAAGCGTAAGCTTACTAATTTCCTGTTGCAACCCCTTCTGCAAGTGCGCCTTGGCCTTTATGCGATTCTTTTGTCCCTCGGCTTTGGCTGCGGTGTGTTTGTGATCATTTATATCAATTTCTACAAGTTTTACGATCTCGTCCTTGAGCTGACCGATCTTCGGGAGGAAGTGACAGAGATTCTCAATTCCTATATCCATGGCGTCGTCGTATGGATGCTCCTGGCGCTGCTTGTCTATTTTCTAATCACTGTCGCGATTTCCATCTTCTTTACACACCGTTTGGTGGGACCGACTTATGCCTTCCGTCGTCACATCAAGGATCTTTCGCGCGGCAACTACAAGTCGCGGGTGAATCTGCGTAAGGGCGATGCCTTTCAGGAAGTCGCGGATGACCTGAACGATCTCGCCGTCAAACTTGAGCAGCAGCGACCCAACGGATTGTGAGGCCAGAGGCGTGAGTGCACTCGATTGGTTTGCGCTCGGCACGGGCGATAATATCGCAGCGGGTCTCAGCCGGGTCCTCGAACAGGAAGAAGCCCGGATCGCCTTCGTTCATGCTCTCAAAGCTGCGTTGGTGAATCCCATTCCCCATGCTCCTGACCGCATTCGAGTTCTCCACGATGACATCAAAGCGCTCGACAAAACTCTTCGGCTTCGTGTGGGCATGCTCCCGCTCGATCGTCCGCAGGCTTGGTTTCGGGTTTCCGCACCGACCGAGAAGGACAAGGGTCCCATCGGTGGCATCGACTTTCACGACCCTATATTCATGGCCTTCGATGAGGCCCATGCCCTGAGCGTTCGCCGTCTTATTCCCGAATATTGGAAACAGGGCGTGGTTTCCACCGACCGTTTTGATCCCGGGCTCTCCCTCTGGGGCCGTCTCCTCATTCTCAAAAAACGCCTCAATGCCTTGAACACTCTCGCGGCGCCTTTTCAGGATATTGCTTTGGATGAGATGCCAGACGCGATTCCTGACGCTCTGAGTTGTCCATCTCTCCTTGTTTTTGGCACCCAGATCACGCTGCGCATTAAGGCGTGCGTCAGGGATCTGGATTCGGCCTATGCCTTTCTCTGGTCGCGAACAGAATCGTTTCTCTACGCGCTCCATGTCCACTACATGGCCCAAAAATCACGAGCTTCCGCTGGCCAGCAATCCCATTCGCAGTCGGCTCCTCCGCCCCTGGTGCCGAGGCGCAAATTGAGTCCTCTTGAAGAGGCAATGTCTTTTATGAGCTTTCAGCGATTGCCAGGTTTTGACGATCTTCGTCAACGTTATCGCGCTATGGCGGCATCACTTCATCCGGACCGTGGTGGTTGCGAAGAGCGTTTTAAGATGCTGACGCTGCATTATCAGGCACTCTTAAAGCAATTGCAGCGTTTCTGAAGGCCATGGCTATCGCCATTTGACGCAGAATAAGTTGCTGGATTTGATCTTTCTATTTCTCACTGGTTTCAAACACTTAATCCCCAAAAAGCAACATTTCCCTCTTAAAGTTGACTTATTTTGTCAACTTAGAGGATTATCTACTTGCGAGGCCTCTGAAGAACTTGTTAATCCAAGGCCTTGATACGTGAATCCGGTAGGTATCGGAAGGGGTTAGTCGTGAAAGCTTTGTTTCCCATTTTCAATAGCCATCCAGCTCTTGTTTACCTCGATAGCAACGCCACCAGCCAGAAGCCTCAGGCCGTTATCGAAGCGATCGATCAATATTACCGCAGCGAGAACGCTAACGTTCATCGCGGTGTTTACCAGCTTTCTGAAAATGCGACGCGAATCTTTGAAGAATCGCGCCTGCGCATCGCCGCCTATATCAACGCCGAATCGGTTGAAGTCATCTTCACGCGCGGCACCACCGAAGCCATCAACATCGTTGCACAGTCTGGCGGGCAAGCTTTTCTCAGACCCGGCGATGAAATTGTTCTGACCGTTTGTGAACACCACTCGAACATCGTACCTTGGCAAATCGCCGCCGAACGTCACGGCGTTACGATTAAATATATTCCTTTGACCGCGGATCGCCGCCTCGATCTTGAAGCTGCGCGCGAGCTGATCACAGCCAAGACCCGCATGGTTTCTCTCGGTCACGTTTCCAACGTGCTGGGTGTGATTCATCCGGTGCGCGAAATCATAGCGATGGCCAAAGCCGTCGGTGCGCTGACGATGCTCGATGGAGCCCAGGGTATTCCCCATCTCAAAGTCGATGTGAAAGAACTCGATTGTGATTTCTACGCCTTCAGTGGCCACAAAGCCTTCGGTCCTACAGGAATAGGCGTGCTTTACGGCAAGAAAGCCCTGCTCAATGCGATGCCCCCATATCAAGGCGGCGGCGACATGATTGAGAAGGTGACTCTTCAAGGATCGACGTGGAACGAACTCCCCAGCAAATTCGAAGCGGGAACGCCTCACATCGAAGGCGCGATAGGCCTTGGCGTTGCCATCGATTTTCTAAAAAGCCTCCCCCTCGAGAAACTTCTTGCGCACGATCAGCACCTGGGGCGTCTCCTCACGCAGAAACTTCGTGAGGAATTCCCGCGTGTCAAAATCCTGGTCGAGCCTGGCGAAGACTGGGTTGGAACTGTCACCATCGTTCACGAAAACATTCATCCGCACGATCTCGCGGCCGTTTGCGATAGCGATAACATTGCGATCCGTGCGGGCCATCACTGCGCCCAACCTCTTATGGAAGTCCTTGGCGTTACGTCGACAGCGCGCGTTTCACCCGGCCTCTATAACGACGAAGCCGACATCGAACGCTTCCTCGCGGCGCTTCGCAAAGCCGAGAAATTGTTTCTGTCCTGAGTTGGTCCCGACATTCAATCCCATCTCCCCTTGAGAGTCTTTCGATGAATGAAGAATGGAAGAGCCTCATCCTCGATCACTATAAGCATCCTCGTCACTACGGGGATATGAAGGACTTTACCTTCGCGTCCGAACAGCACAATCGCACCTGCGGCGATCATGTGAAAGTGTTCGCAACGATCGATGATCAGGGAACAGCCACATTCAGCTTCCTCGGTGCAGGCTGTTCGCTTTGTCTCGCCAGCGCCTCTCTCATGATGGAACTCGTCCATAGCCAAAACAAATCGGGGATCGAAGCCGTTCGCCAGGAATTTCAAAACATGATGAAAAAAGGCGCCAGCCCTGACGCCATCGACACCTGGAAAGCCCTCGACGGCCTTCGTCAATACCCGGTGCGATCTCGTTGTGTTAAGCTAGCTTGGCAGGCTCTCGACGAAATCTATGCCGAGTGGAATACGCAAAAGCCCTGAAATTCCTGATTTGCGACTTCTTTAAGCCTATGAAACTTTTGTAAAAATAGAATTTCTGAAAAGAGCTGTAACCTTAACCGAGATCCGGACGAATAAGTCTGTGGATATTGATTGAAAGGAAATCTTCATGAAATTCTTAACCCAATTCTTCCTTGTCCTCGGCGCAACGCAGGCACTTTCGGCACCGGCCCCAGTGAAAGCAAGCAAAGCCGAACTCAAGAAAAAATTGAACCCGACCCAATACAACGTCACCCAGGAAGAGGGCACCGAATGCCCCTACAAAAACGAATATTGGGACAACCACAAAGAAGGTATCTACGTCGACATCGTGTCGGGTGAAGCGCTCTTCAGCTCCTTCGACAAATTCGACTCGGGAACGGGATGGCCCAGCTTTTCCCGTCCTCTCGTCCAAGAGAATGTCGTCGAGAAAAAAGACATTTCGCTGATCGGAATTCGCAACGAGGTCCGTTCCAAATTCGCCGATTCTCACCTTGGTCACGTGTTTGATGACGGTCCGAAACCCACAGGGCTTCGGTACTGTATGAACAGCGCCTCCATGCGCTTCATCCCCAAAGATGATCTTGCCAAAGAAGGATACGGAGAGTTCGTGGCCCTGTTTGCCGCGAAAAAGTAACTCCGATGTTCTCGTTTTCTCTGTCCTCCACTCCATGATGCGATCATGCTTTAGGCCCGAAGGATAATATGTTCCTTCGGGCTTTTCTATCAACTCATTAGTGATTTCCCTTTGAATGTGATCGAGAGTAAAAAAAATCATCAGAGTGCAAAAGATCTTTTTTCCGTTCTCCTCCATCATAAGACCCATCTCGAAGTTGCTGCGAAAGTTGCGCAGATCAATGCCTATTTGGGTTCTTTGAAGATCATTATTGCAGAATTTGAACGTCGATATGTAACTAAGAAGGTCGATCCGATTGAGCTTCTAAAAAATTTGATGGAGATGCATGAACTTACCCAAAACGATCCCGCAAATGAGATTGGGGCGCAACCCCATGTGTCACGCATTTTAGCCGGGAATAGACCTCTTACGGTTGAACAAATGAAAGCTCTCGGAAAACGGTTCAAAGTCGACCCAGCTTTATTCTTGGCTTGGTACTAGCTCATTTTAAAGCAAAAAAAGCCGAGCCTCCTAAAAAGGAAACTCGGCCACCATGAGAAGAAGGATAGGTTAAGGGGATAAACAAGAGGCCTTCGCCAATCCGGCCTCTTTCTGGTTTCGATTAAATTTGAAAGACTGGGGAACTTGAAGTCAAGTTGCCAGAGCCTGCCATGTTGTCAAGATTATCCTGATTCAACTTGAGGCCCAATGCATGTTCGAGAAGCTCCTCGACGGTTGAAACGCAGATGAACTCCATTTCATTGCGCACTTCTTCCGGCACATCCTGGATGTCTTTGCTGTTACGCTGAGACATAATCACGGTGCGGATACCCGCGCGGTGAGCGGCCAGGACTTTTTCTTTGATGCCGCCGACAGCTGTTACGCTTCCGCGAAGAGTAATCTCGCCTGTCATAGCCAACTTCGGATTAACCGGTCGGTTACTGAGCAGAGACACGAGAGCCGTCAGCATCGTGACACCGGCCGAGGGTCCATCTTTTGGAATCGCTCCGGCGGGAACGTGAACATGGATATCGGTCTTGTCAAAGTCGAGCCCGGCATCGAGTTTGGGCAAGAGCGAACGGGCGTGAGTCATCGCGATCTGGACCGACTCTTTCATCACGTCACCCATCTGTCCCGTAAGGGTAAGAAGGCCTTTGCCTTTCATCGATTTGGCTTCGATAAACAGAATATCGCCGCCCATGGGTGTCCAGGCAAGGCCTGTCACAACTCCGGGAGGCATGTGCGCTTCCACAACTTCAGGCGTATAACGTTCGTGGCCTAAGATAGGCTCGAGGGCTTTCGCTGTAAGCGTGATCGCCGCCTCTGTTTGGAGGATTTGTTCCGTGCTGCCACGGACCAAAGCCGCCAGTTTTCGTTTCAATTCACGGACGCCGGCTTCTCGGGTGTAGTGTGTCACCACACGGAGGAGAGCGTCCTCGGCCAGAATCAGGCGCTCAGGATGAACGCCATGCTCTTCTAGAGTCTCAGGCCAAAGATGCTGTTTCGCAATATGGAGTTTCTCGGCCGTCGTATAACCCGACAGGGAGATGACCTCCATACGGTCGCGCAAGGGGCCGGGAATTGTGTCCAGGCTGTTCGCGGTCGCGATAAACATGACTTTAGACAAATCATAAGGGGCTTCGAGATAGTGATCCCGGAAGTTTTTGTTTTGTTCCGGATCGAGGACTTCAAGCAAGGCTGCGGCGGGATCGCCGGAATAACCCTGACTGAGTTTATCGATCTCATCGAGCAAGAAGACCGGATTGTTCGACTTCAGGGTTTTCATCGCCTGAATGATACGACCGGGTCGCGACCCTAAATAGGTTCGACGGTGGCCACGAATTTCTGCTTCATCCTTGACGCCACCAAGCGAAGCCCGCACAAACTCACGCCCCATCGATTCCGCAATACTGCGGCCGAGGCTGGTTTTGCCCACACCCGGAGGTCCAACGAGGAGTAGGATCGAGCCCTTGAAGTTTTGTTTCAGTTTGAGCACCGCGAGATGCTGAACGATACGATCTTTGACCTTTTCCAGACCGTAGTGATGGGCGTTGAGAATCTCGCGCGATTTGTCGAGATCGATAGCGGCTCCACCTTTACTGCCCCAGGGCAGATTGAGGAGAAGATCGAGATAGTTTTGGATGCCCGGAGCTTCCGGCGAATTGCGTTCCATACCGGCAAAGCGTTCGGCTTCCTCAAGTCCGATTTTTTGAATCTCCTCAGGCATGTCTTCGTGTTCTTCGAGACGTTTCTGATAATTGTTTTTCTCGGCGGACCGTTCTCCCAATTCCTCTTGGATCAAACGCATCTGCTGACGAAGCACGGCATCACGATTTTGTTTGCTGACGCGATTCGACACCTTGCGGCTGATTTCGGCGCGCACTTCGAGGCTGTGCTTCATGTCCTGCATTAGGTCCAAGAGCTTAGCCAGTCGAGTGTTGAGCGATTTTTCACCCAGGAGTTCGATTTTAGTCGCCGTCGTAGCTTCCAAATGCGGAGCGATCAGATTGATGAGCAATTCCGGATCGTCGATGGCACGCAGCATTTCCGCAATCTGTTTCAGATTGCCGGGAATGAAGGTGATGATCTCGTCGACATGATCTTTGATTGCCTCAAGATAAACAGCTTCGGTCGCTGCGTCTGTATCATTGAGGAACTCGATGGGCTCACCCTGCACGAGTACGCGCGGCGCATCCCATACAAGATCGGTAATTCGATGACGTTCGATGCCACGAATGACGACCTGCACCTCTTTTTCATCGGCACCACGCACATGCTCGATCTCGGCGAGACAGGCGGTTTCATAAATGGATTCAAGATTAATATTCGAAGTGGCCTGTTTAAGGGTCACTACATAGATTTGCTTGCTTCCTCTTGCCTTCATTTCACGCAGAGCCGCGAGGTTTTTCTCGTCGCTTATTGTGACCGGAGTCGCTGTTCCGGGAAAAAGTATAAATTGGGAGGAGACGATAGCTGCATGCCACTGAGAGAATTTGTCCGACATAGTCTACCTCTATATGAGGGGGGTATATGAATCCCTAGATACCTCTCTAAGATGGTGCTGGTTTGAAGCTTGTCAAGGCGTGGGATGAACTTCTTAAAATATCTGTCTAAACGTTAGGATAGGCAGAGCGGATGAGAGGAGCTTAAGCGAGAAGCGGAGGATGCGTGAGTCATTAACTCGCGCATATCCAGGACTATTTCTTAAAGAGTCTTTCTGCGAGTTCGAGATGCTTGCTGCTTTCGACATCAAGCTTTTTCGTCGACATGTCGAAGAGCTTCAACTTAGCCGCATCTTTGTCGATAGGCTTTTGCGCCAGATATTGTACGACATGACGATCGTTCACAAGACCTTCCTGGTAGAAGAGAATGCGGAGGCCCTGAATGTTTTTGAGAATCTCATTCGAGTGAAAGAAAAAGTTTCGATACTCTTCGTCTTTACCAATCGCCTCGTTCATTTCGGGAACGCCGTAGGACTCGATTAACACAATCCCGCCCTGCTTCAGCGCGCTGATGATGCTCGGGTAGTAGCGCGTGTTGCTGGGCCGAAACTTGGTCATGATTATGCTGTCGTATTCCATGATCCCAAAAAGATAGAGATCCAAGTCGGTGCTCTGGGCCTCGATTGATACAGAGCTGTCCTTGGCCAACTGCTTGGCATGTTCAACAGCCACTTTGGATATATCGAAACCTTTGACCTGAAATCCTTTCTGGGCCAGGTAAACGGCATTTTGACCTTCCCCCATGCCAATATCCAGGACTTTACCTTTTTCCAGACGAGGCAACATCTGTTGCAAAAAGTCGCTTGGACCCTTGCCCGCTCCGAAAGGTTTAGCCGTGTAATGCTGATCCCAATAGGTTTTTGCGTCAATTGCCATGGCCGTTTTGTCCTCAGAAAATATGCTGGATCTAGGGTGAATTTAGCAAAGGACGGTCAGAGTTTCAAAACAATCCAAGAATTTCATGCTGAGCGCCACACTTTACGGACCGTGGTCGCTAGCGGCCTATACCCAAATCTTTAGTGAGCTGGCCGCAGATCTTAGCCATGCTTCCGTTTTCAATTCAAAAAGCCCGGACTTAAGAATAGCGACATTTAAAGTCCCAGGGCTTCCGAGATGGGACACTCATCCCTTCGGCGAAGACTTTGGAGGCATCAAACCCTACCAAGGCTGTACCGATGCATTGTTACGCTAAACTTTCGAAAAAAAACTATCCGATTTCAATCCCAAGAAAAAAGCTGCCCATCAGAACAGCAAAGACAAAGAGGGCGATGGCAGCCAGATAAAAATCGCGCTGCCGAATGAAGAGATATGCGGTGAGCAGCACGCGTAGGGTAGGCAAAGACACGAGAACAGCCAACCCGACGACTGAGATGAGTATGGGATAATCCTTCGTCGTCCAGGCCTTCGCAACAATCGCCGTCATAGGTTCGGGCCTGTAGTGTTTGAAGTTCGCGAGCAAATCCCCACTCTGCAGGAGCTGACCAATCCAACCGACAGCCAGGAGCGCCGCTGAAAATAAAACGCCCCAGCGCAGAAAATGACTGATGGCGAGTTCGAGGCGATGCAATTCGCTGTCTTTTTTCATTTCAAACCCTTCCACATCATCTGCATGGATACGATCGCCAATACGACGACAAAGATTTGACGAATGCGGGCTGCCGGAATTTTGCTCAACGACTTCGCTCCGAGGTAAGAGCCGGCTATGATGCCAAGAGCCACAGGCGCAGCTATTTCAGGTCGCACGTCCCCACGCAGGAAATATGCACTGGCACTGGCTGCTGCGGTTACGCCGATCATGAAATTTGACGTTGCGGTGGAAACCTTGATGGGGAGCTTCATCGCGCCATCCATCGCCAGGACTTTAAAAATACCGCTGCCAATTCCCAGGAGAGCGGAGAGCACTCCGGCGAGGAGCATAACGAATAAACCGAGGGGCACTTTCTCAACCTTGTAATTGTGCCAGACACCCTGGTCATCAGGGTAGGTGGAATCAAGTCGCAGTTTGTCAGCCCAGGGATGATTCACTGTCGAGGGCTGTTCCGAACGCTTTCTAAGCATCATCAGGGCTGAGAAAAGGAGGAAGACGGCAAAGAGCAGGTAGAGGGCCTTGGCTTCGATGTGGGAGGCAATGAGAAATCCCGCAACGGCCCCGAGTACCGTTCCCAATTCGAGGAAGACCGCTAGGCGCAAATTTGTCAGAGAGTCTTTGAGATAACTTGCAGCCGCCCCGGAGGAAGTGGCCACGACCGATATAAGGCTTGCGGCGATGGCGTATCGAATATCGACATTATAGAGAAGAGTAAGGGCTGGCACCACGATGATCCCGCCACCCAGACCGAGGAGAGCGCCCAGAAAGCCGGCTCCAATTGAGACCGCAAACAACAGTAATTCATACATAGGGTATCCTCCCGATGTCTCGAATCATTGCATTCCTGGTCTAAGGATTCAAGGGAGCGTCTCGACTTCTCGGAAGGGAGGACGTCGAAAAAAATGAATGCAGCAAACCCTTCATTTAGCAGTGTAAATCAAAGTATCCAATTCGTCCGGTCGCGCCTCAGTACTGCGCCCATCGAGGTTCTCGCTGGTGCGGCCCAGTTGAATGCTGGCCTGGTCTTCACTCTCGTGAACCAAATCATAAACGGCCGTGCCAGGCTCGGGTATTTTCTGTCCGCCGCAATCTTTGCCAGCGACTTCACGCGAGCTGTTCACCGTCCAATCGCTATAGCCACAAAGGGCGACCTGATTGAAGGCTTCCGCAACACGGGCATCGAGAGCCCTTAGCTTGATCGAGGAATAAAGATAATCGAGGCTGCGTCCGTTCTCATCAAGACTGAAATTACCGACAAAAGAAAAATCATAAACCGGCATCGCGCAGGTTTCGTCCGCGTAGACCGTTTGTACGTTTTCCATCGACTGATTTTGAAAAAAGAGATCTTTTTTCGCAGAAAGTCCCTGTGCTTGCATGCAATCACTGCCGTAGAGTCCGCGGACTTCAGCAATCACAGGACTTGAAGCCATAAGGCTCATCGCTAATGCGAAGCTACTTTTATAGTTCGGCATCGTAAGGTCTCCTTACTCGGCTTTTACAAAAAGAATAGAAATTAAAAAAGTGAGCTTAGTCAAAAGCTTAAGTGCTCGTCAATCCCCAATCCTACGCAAAGCCTCCTCCACGGCGGGGGACAAGGCTTTCAGCGACATGGGAAAACCGTATCTAATCAGCGACAGTGATGAGCCGTCGCTTAATTGTTTTCAATTTTTCGAACTGACGCAGCATGCTTGATTCGGAGGTCAAAGCACAGGCCTCATCGAGAGCGAGCCATCGCAAGTCTTTCGATTCGGCCGTGATGTGCAAGGGCAGCTCGTCATCCAGAACGCAGAGATAACGAATATCATAATGCAAATGCGAAGGCACACTGCCACGCCCCGGAATTTCGTGAATATCGCAATCAATCGGTGTGATGGTCTCGCCGTCTTCCCCGTCGTCCGTCAGGCCACAGAGCTTTTCCCAGGGGAAAAATTCGACTTCCTTACGGCCAGATTCCTCCCGCGCCTCGCGCAGGGCGGCTGCCGCAACATCGGCTTCGCCATCGGCATGACCGCCGAGCTGCAGCCATTTACCGAGTTTGGCATGCAGCGTGAGCAGCACTCGATCCAGGCTGGGATTGACGACCAATGCGGATCCAGTGATATGTCCCGGGACGCAGGCTCGTTCCAGGGCGTCCGGATGATCGGTCAGAAATTGATCCAGATCCACAAGGACCTGGCTTTCTGTAGCTTCTTCAAAGCCGGGATAGAGCATCAGACCTTTTGGCCAAACTTTGGCATAAAGGCCCAGGCTTTCCCGCAGCGGAGTGGTCGGCATATGCGATCCTAAAGTCTTGATTATTTCGCTTTCAGTTGGACATTTTCTTTCTCTTTCGGCGCTTCCTTTTCCTTGCTGCAAAGCTCGCCCACATAGCTGTAGTGCTGTTTCGATTTTACGTGGATACCGTTTGACTGTGTTGCCAAAACGCCCGCGACAGCCGCGCGTTGGGCCGCCGGAATTTTTGCCAATGTGGCTGGGTCAAGGGCCAAGCCTGAGGCTTTGGTATCCTGTTCCATAAAATACGAAATGTCACTTTCACGGCTGACAGTCATGACGCCATCCACTTTCGAACCTGCGGGCATATTTTTAGCAGCAGAGGCTTCTGTTCCCTTGCAGCTCACGCTGTAGGAAATCGCGGCTGCATCCTGTTTGAGTTGTTTGAAGTCGCATTCCATCTTGGTCTTGGCGAGTTCGTCCTTCATCCGCTTTTCCCAGTTCGACGAAGCTGTTTTTGCGTCGATACAAACGACCTGGGGTTTAAGCAGGGCGCCGCCGGCCACACCCAGGGAGGATTCCACAACTTCAACCTTCCATTCGCCTTTTTTTAGCTGCTGAAATTCGGCAGCTGCAGCCAGGCTGCTGAAGGCAAAGTTTGAGGCGAGAAGCGAAAGCTGGAAAAATAAGCTTAGTGTGTAATTTCGCATCAGAGACTCCTTCAAAGTTAAACGGACCTTAGCAACTTTTGGAGAATTTTTGCACCTTAGAATTGTTCGCTCAGAAAGCAGCGAAAGGCTTTCCTGCAGATTTGAGGAAGCCAGGGATCCGTCTCACCGCGACTCGAAGTCCACATTAATATGCCGTCCTTCCGTGGAGAAAGGTTCGGGGACAGGGCTGTCCCCTGCGGTGTCGCAGCCCACCACCCACGCGCTTTTCGACATTTAGCCTTGGCAGAATCCGCCGCTACAAGGCTGCTAAAGAGCGCCCAGTGTTCCTGATCCTGAGGAATGTTGCTTTCGAGTAGGCTGTAGATCTGACCCGCACGAGTACTGACGATCCATAAGGATCGATTGTCGGTTGCGTTGCAAAATAATGTCTTGCGAAGGGGAATTCCTTGTTTGGCTAGTACCCAAACATCATCGGATGTGCTGCGCTGAATGCCATAGTCGCAAGACACGTTTCCGGGATTTTCGGCAAGCACTTGGGTCTTCTGAAGAGCCCAGGGTGAATCCACCGGCAAGGCTTTTGCTTCGATTTCCCACTGCCATGAAGGCAAAAGATGAAATCCAATTCGTTCGTAATACGCAGGGGCGATATCGGAAAAGAGTATAAAATCCTCAATTTTCTGATTTTGGTAATACGCCATCACAAATCGCAGCAATGCCTCAGCATGCCCCTGGCCCCGAAACTTTGGATTGGTATAGACAGCACCGAATCCCCGCGCCTCACGTTCGCCATCAGGGCCATAGAGCCTTAAGGGGTAGGCGCCACAGCTCGTCATCAGTTCGCCCGCCTTCACCCCGACAAACCACTCGGCGCGGGCATGCTGAATGGAATGCGTTCTTTTTTCAAGATGAACCTCCGGATCGTCCGCGTGGGGCCAGATTCCATGGACAGAGGCAAAGACGTCTCGTTTTTCTTGCGGGCTGGCGATGTGAAAATCGAGCATGCGCGTCCTTTGTGTGTGCATAATAGAAATAAAAACAAAATGGGACTTCTTCCGACCGCAGTTGGAAAGTCGGAAAAATATCATTATTGGAGACCAGATATTCAGATCTTATCGGGAATAAATCAAGTGTTAGTCCTTGCCGATCTAAGGTTTGTCCGGGTGAACCCTAACGGAGTGGGTCTATGACCGAAATTAAGCGTCAGTTTGAGCGATTGGCCCTCTATGAGAAAGACGTACCACCGGTCCTTGTCTCAGGAGCAGGGGAAGACTTTTATGCCCAACTCTACGACGTCTCGCCTTTGGGTGCCGGTATCTTTATCCATAATAAGGATTGGGATAGGGATGAAAGGCCTCTGCCGAGTCGCGGTCAACCGCTAAGCCTTACCATTCGCTTGAACAAGGACGAAAGTTTCGTCGTGTCCACTGTGGTGTGTTATGTCGCCGAACTCGACAAGCGGCATAAGAACGGTTTTCAAATCGGTCTCACTTTCGTCACGCGCAAAAGCGAGAGTATCGATCGCGACGATAAGATGATTCAGTTTACGCAGGTCTTCCGTCCGCTCGCTTATGCGGAGGATCCTCTGCTGTTCCAGGAGTTTTTGCACTTTCAGATCGAGGCGTTTTCCCCGAACGAAGTCGTCCTGAGAACCTCCAAATCCAATCGTTCGCTGATACCGGGCCAGAGTCTCAACCTCAACTGTCTCCTGCCCAACAGTTTGCAGAACAAATGCAAGGTTCGTATTGTTAAGATTGATGATCATTCGGAAGATGAAGGCAGCTATCAATTGCGCTGCCGTTGGATCAAGCCAAGCGATGCTTTCAAGGAATCACTCGCCGAATTTATTCTCATCGCCAAACCCGGCGTCAGCATCACGGAAATGAAGAAGATGGGATGGTCCGTCACCCACATGCAGCGCGCGATCCGCTTCCGATACGTCAGTCAGGAAAAGGATATGAATGCGATCCTCGATCTCCGTCTCGCCGCTGCGCAGCATGAAGGCCGCTGGGCCGGTATGCGGGACAGCAGCGTCATGCTCGATGCTTTTGACCCCTTGGGGCGGCAAATCATGTGCATCGTCGGCTCCAAGGTTGTGGCTTCGGCCAGGGTGATCTTCAACGAAGGCAAGCGCAGCAAGAGCGAGCATGCGAGCTATGGGGCGAAGATACCCGTCTGGCTCTGGAAGGAAGGCTTTCTCGAAGCCACTCAGCTCTGCACTCATCCCGACTATCGCGGGGCCGACGTCTTTCACTTTCTCCTTCAGCATCTCACCCGCATAACGGCGATATCCGAAGCGAAGCATCTCGTCTTTCACAGCACCGAAGCTCTTGTCCCAGTTTATCAAAGGCTTGGCGCCAAGAATTTGAAAATAAGGGTTGAGATCCCCTCGATGCCCGGGGCTCCCCTCCATCTTTTAAGCTTCGACTGTGAATCCGGCGCCATGGCTCTTGGGGGAAGCCCTTTAAGTTATAACGTGGCCTTTAAGAAAATGACCGAGTTCACCGCCCAGCAGGGTTTGCTCAACATCGCACCCCATCACGAGCTCTACCGGAGGACGATCGGTATGATCGAACCCCTGGCTCAACATATCGAACGACGCAAGCGTAAAGCCAAGAAATAACCATCCACAACTGACCCGGAGTCCGTGAGGATTTTTTCCAAGAATCTCCTGGAAGAAGTCCTACCTTTCGGATCGTTTTTTGTGACAACAGCTCTTCACTGTACGCTCAGCAACCTTACTCCTGCCAATAATTCCCCCTCGTCTTACAGATAAGCTTTTCCCAATCTTTACGAAATCCCAAGATTTTTGGCCAAAAATTTACTATTCTTTGACAAAATCATGAGTTCCATAATCTGGACTGATCAGCGATCATGTGTTAGCGATAAGAAGCAATCATTTAAGGGAGCACCTATGAGAATTTTTCCAAAGCTACGGAACGAGGACGACAAATCGCTCACACCTCAATGCATACTCGCGGGTTTGCTGCTTGCCGTAAAAAGTAAGGACGTAAATGAAGTGGAGCTTATGCACCTGTCCACCACCCTCGCGGGACCAGCCAGCGACAATTATATGGTTCGCGCGCAGGACCTGAAGGAACTCATCCAGAATTCCGAGCGAATACTCGCGACCCTTGGTGTCGAAGAATTTATTTTACAATCCGCCATACTCCTTTCTGGCAAACAAAAGCTTGCCACTCTGGTCACTATCATGGACCTGTGCATGGTTGAGAATTCAATCATCGACGGTGAGAAGAATATTTTTGATCAGATTCGAGATGGTTTCGAAGTTTCCGAGGATGATCTGAGACCGTTTGAAGAAATGTTGATTTTGAAAAATGAGCCGAGCATTCGTCTCAATGTTATTCCTGCTTCCTACAACCGGGCGGCTGAAGGTTTCCGATCTCTCGTTTGACCCACTGATAAGAGGTCGCCCAAGACCTCTTTTTTTCTGCAACTTAAGTTCTCCTTCAGTCTTCTCTTCTGCCTGCCCCCTCTACGCTTGTTTGAAGATTTTTTATCAGGAATTTGTTTAGCCCAGGTTCTTGCAATGGACTCTTTAAGAAGATGCCCGGACCGCTTAACATTTGACAATTGAGTCAGCTAAGCTCCCGAAAGTCTTGGTTGTTTGCTGAATGACGAAATAATCATATCATTCATCGACTTAAGGTATAAATAGAATTTTATGAAGAATGTCGGGGGACTAAGTCCACCGAGAAAATCAGACGAACGCGACCTTGCCTTTCATAAGCTTCCGGTATTGCCAGCCAAAACAAGCGAAATCCACATCTGCAATCACCAAAATAAAGTTTGTTGCTTCGAGTCCGAAAGCTTCCGGTAAGCATCATGACCCGAATCTTTGTCGATGCAGCTATGGGGTATCAGACGTGAGTGATTTTGAAACTCAATTGAAAATGACTTTCCTGGAAGAAGCGGAGCAACTGCTTAGCGACTGCGAGCAGTCGTTTATGGACTTGGAAACAAATCCAAGCGACAAAAGTGTTCTCACTAAGATCTTTCGTCTCGCCCATAGTTTCAAAGGCTCGGCAGGTGCGGCTGGGTTCGAAGACCTCATGCATCTGGCTCACCAGCTAGAATCACTCCTGGTTAAACTTACTGAAGGCAAACTTCAGCCGACACCCGAAATCGTCAGTCTTCTTCTGAGAGCGAATGATCAATTGGCAAAAATGGTCAGCGACCTTAAGGTGAATCCTGATTTGCGTTTTGATATTGCGGATTGGGTGGAAGAGATTCGTGATATTCAGGATAACTGTTCATCCTCCGCTTCCCCAGCCTGTACCCCGTCCCGAAAAGCGCTCAACATCAGCGGTTTTGAAATCTTTGATGAGGAACCGGAAGTTCTTGCCCCAGTCGTACACGCCGCTCCTCTTGCCGCTGTGGCTGCAGCCCCGCAGACTGCCGAAGCCAAAGCAGCTGTTCAGGGTGAGGAGAGCATCCGGGTCAACCTTCGTCGCATCGACAAGCTCGTGAATGATGTTGGCGAACTCGTGATCCTTCAAACGGTTCTCTATCAATATCGCAGCTCGATCGAATCTCCATTCATTCAGAAGACGATCGCTCAACTCGAAAAAATCACGCGTCAGATTCAAGATACCTCGATGGGTCTACGCATGGTTCCCATGAAGCCCACTTTTCAGAAAATGCAGCGTATCATCCGTGATTCGGCTCAGGCTCTTGGCAAACAAATAATCTTTGACACCACCGGTGAAGACACCGAAATCGACAAGACGGTTTTGGATGTGTTGTCCGATCCCTTGGTGCACCTGATCCGGAACGCAGTCGATCACGGAATTGAAACAAGCGAAGAGCGCGAAGCCGCCGGGAAAGCCGCGGCGGGTCACGTGAAGCTAGTGGCGTTTAACCGCGGAGACAATCTCATCATTGAAATTTATGACGATGGCAAAGGCCTCGATGTTGAAAAGATTCTTAAGAAAGCCCGCAGCACCGGAATCGTGGGTCCCAACGCTAAACTCACGGACCAGGAAGTGTATCAGTTGATCTTCGCCTCAGGCTTCTCCACCAAGGAAGCTGTCACGTCGCTTTCCGGACGAGGCGTGGGTATGGACGTGGTGAAGACTCATGTCGCTGAGGTCGAGGGCTCCATCGAGATTCAGTCGACTCTGGGGAAAGGCACCTGCTTTCGAATCATTCTGCCACTCAGCCTCGCCCTCATAGACGGCATGATCGTACGCGCCGGCGGACAACGATACGTGGTACCGATCACAGCGATCATCGAGAGTCTGCAGCCTAAAAAAGAGAATATCGACTTTGTCACAGGCAAAGGCTACTACCTCAACCTCCGCGGCGAGACCCTACCGGTCTATCGCCTCACCGATATATTCCGAAGCAATGCCGAAGCGCCCGAACTGACACAGTGTATAGCTGTGATCGGTCGCACGGCACTCGGGGAGTCCTATGCGATTGCAGTTGAAGACATCATAGGTCAACAGCAGATCGTTATAAAAAGCCTTGGGCCCGAACTCAAAAATGTTCCTGGCGTTACAGGTGCTGCCATCCTCGGGGATGGTAAAGCCGCTCTGATTATTGATATGACCGATCTCGTTCAAGGCTTCGTAAAACATTCATCCAGCGTCAGGAGAATCGCATAATGTCTAACAATAGCGAAATCAAGAAGACAGCATCCTCCAAAGGTGGCTCAAATCGTTTTCTCGTCTTCAATCTCAACGACGAAAGCTATGCCGTTCCCCTGCTCAAGGTTCGTGAAGTGATCGCTCAAACGGAGATCACACCGGTGCCTTACACACCGGCTCATTTTAAAGGGGTAATGAACCTTCGCGGGCAGGTTATCTCGGTCATCGACATGCGTCTTAAATTTAAGATGAAAGCGAAAGATGCCAGTGGCGAGACGGCCATAATCATTCTGGATCTATCTCCTGTTTCTCTCGGCGTGGTCGTGGATTCCGTTACGTCCGTGGTTGCTTTAAACGAAGATCAGATCAGTCCATCACCGGAAATTGAAAGCTCGATCAGCACCGATTACATCACCGGTATCGTCCGCATGGATGGCAAGCTAATCCTGATTCTTGAAATCGAGAAGACTCTGAGTCTCGACGATCTCTCGAGCATGAGAAAACACATCAAATCGACCGCAGCTGCGTAAGGAAACATTATGAAAAATTTGAGTATAAGTGCTAAATTCACCTTCGTTGTCCTGGTTTTCGTAATCACTATTTTCGGAGTCTTTGGT
>JACMPP010000027.1 GCA_014377445.1 Oligoflexus sp. | reverse complement strand
TTTTGGTGCTTCCCGTTTTCATTGCGTCTATCCTTATGTTTTAAACAGGAAACCCAATCCAAATTAAGACTCTGAAACTTCAGACTCAGCTTCTCCGTCGCTTTCGCCATCTTCAAGTTCACCATCGTCGTTGTCATCTTTGCCGAATTTTGCTGATGACTTTATTTGCTTCTTCATATCCGAATAAAGACCGGGGTTATTCGCCTTATCAATTACAATCGTGCCACTAAAATCTTTAACGGCTTTAGAGAAATCAATGCCCGTAAACCAAGCGGCGGGTTTGAATGCGATCACGAGCGAGTTAACAACTTCGGGTTGCATGTTAGCACCTTGTGCGCCCGTGAGTTTAAAATCCTCGCTCAAGTCTAGAGCATACGTGAAGGGTACAGTGGTGGTGCCTATGAGCACTGTACCAGCGAGATAGACTGAGTTATTCAGTAGCGGGTCTGTCGAAGCAAGGGAACGATTAGGTTTGATTTCAAACTCAATTCTGCGATATGTCCCATCAAAAAGGCCAATTGTGGGGACGCTGGGTGAAACAGTATTTTGAATAAGATCGAAGACATAAGATTCTTTCCACTTCATGTCACCGTCTTTTTCGGCTTCAAGCGCGTCGAGCTTATCTTCGAAGACCTTTTTTGCAGCCGCAATTTTTAATTCAACGGCAGCTTTTTCGGATTTCTCGTTGGCTTTTATCGTCGCCTTTCCTGCATCTGTTCTAGCAGCCTCTTTTTGTGCTTCGAATTTTTTCTCGATAGCGTCCAATTCGGCTTCCCAGGCCGCTTCCTTATCTTTTATTTCAGATTCATTTTCTTTTTCGAGAGATTTTAGCTCCTCGTCATCATTTTTCTCATCTTCATCTTCGATTTTTTCAGCCTTAATCTTGATTTTTCCTATATTTACCCTGGCGTCACTAAGCATAACACCACTGCCGATATCGAGGCTCGCAGCGAGTGCAAGGGCTACTTTAGGAGCAATACTTGATGCAAATTTGAGTTGAATATTTGCTGTTTTACCTTGGCTGTCAGTCGGTCTTGAGATTGAGGCCGCTGCCGGCGCGTCGACAGCAGCTTTCTCCTGAGCGCAGGAGAGTCCAATTGTTGACGCTAGTAAACCGGTAAACAGTTGATTACGAATCGCGATTTTGCTTTTCATTAGGAACCTCTTATTTTCTTGTTAAGATGGTTTGACAATCACAACCTACACCCTCTCTACGGATATTTTTAAGGACACTTTAATATTATTAAAAAAAGTCATAATTTATAGATAGATAGAGGAAATATTACTCATCAGTATGAATTTAAGTAGCACACACATTCTGTTGCAGGAGGCTATCTATTGCACGGTAACTACTTTCGATCTCTTGTCTTTAAGAATCTCCTTTAATTTCCTGAACAGGAAAAAATAGGTAGCTCAAATGAAAGATCTCTTCTGGAAACGGGACTTTGTCTTCTGCTTCAAGAGATTTTTGGCTAAATTTAACGAAGAAATCCTTTAAACTTAAAAAATCATTTTGATTTAAACTGATTCGAATAAACTGCAAGAAGTATTGTGAATCGTCCAAATGCTCGCATATCTTGGGCGTTAGATCGTATATCTCCTGATAGTAGCGAGAAATTGCTTCACCGCTCGGTCTAACGTCTGTCAATAGATTGTTCGCTTGAAGTCGATAGCGGTTCACGTTTTCTTCGAAAAAAATTACTTTGTTATCAATCATCCAATCTAAGGCCATTTTTATTTGAGATGGTTCCACATGGATAGCTAAATTGTCGGCGATCCACTGTGGATTTAGTTCAAAATCGCTAAATTTTACCATTTCGCGAACAACCCAGATTAACCAGGAATTTCTATCTTTTAAATCAAGCTTCTCATAGCCTACATTGCCCATCTTAGAATGTGACGTTAATGAAAAGGAACCAATTCCAATCAGATATTCTTTCTTGGATTTCTCTCTATCAATGTTTGTTTGACTTATTTTCCTTAGAATCCCGATGTTTTTAGCAATCAATTCTCTCCAAACGTCTTTAGTAAGACCTAAAGTCGCACAAATAAAGAGTCGATCGTCGGGCGGAGTGGATTTTAAGGATTTTTTTGCACTCTCGTAAAAAACTCTGATCGCATCATTTTTACTGGCTGCCGCGATAGTTGGGATTCGGAGAGCAATCATTAGGTATAGGGGTAGGTTAAGGCCTAGTCTCATGGGGCTTTGCTGTGCATCTTGAATAGTTTTTTCTAACGTTTCGATGCTGTCCCCAATTAGCATCTCATGACTTTTGGTCTCCTGATAGAGCCTTCGTCGTGCCTCTTGGTGTACTTTTTTTTCTAAATTTGGAATGTGAAGGCCGTCGAAGCTGTTGATAATGAGTTCGGCCCATCCATCCGCAGAGTGGATTTTGAATTGATAAGGCTCCTTAGAATCGGTCGGGCCAAGAATGTTTAAATTGTACGTCTGGCTTTCGTGATTTGCATAAAGCCACTTTTCAACAAAAAATCGTACTTCAGAAGATGCAATGCGACCTGGAACTTTTTGTTGTGCGAGTAGCAATTTTATTGCAGCTTCAATCCATACCCAATGCCAAGACGCATCAGGTTTCGGCCCGCTTGGTAAATAAACCTTGAGCGACGCTTGATCACCAGTAACAGTTATCCTAAGCCCTTTAAGTTTTGGTACCCCAGTTCCAACTAAGACTCTTGTCGAAATCAATTCTGAGGTTTTCTCAAGCCTATCCCAGACTTGATTCAATAGACTTTTATAAAGAATAAATTGTTGAATTGCTCCCGACTCTTTTAAAACCTTCATCTTGTCTTCGACGTTGAAAACGATGACATCAATCAACTCTCGTCTTTTTTTGCAAAACGCGCTATCAAGGACTACAAATATCTGATGCAGTCTTTCATCCACGTCATACCTAACTGAAGTTACGTTTTCGTTCATCAGTATTTCCTTGCTTTTCTCTAATCATATATTAGCTTCGCCTGCTTTACTAGAGAGTCGCGCGCGCTAAACAGCTCAATTTCCATTGGAATGGACCGAATTTAGCCAGTATTTGAATTATTCGTAGGGACACTGCGTCGGCTATTCTGCATGCACAGAATACTGTGAAAATGTCACTGTTAAATGCGAGTCAATTAAAGGGATATCAGATCCAGAAACCGATTTTTAGCTACGGAGTTGGGCATTTCTGGAAGGCGAGGCGATGACTCATAGTGCCCGCAGTGCACTCGGTCTCCAAGGTCGGTGCATGGCAGCTAAGTAGTCTCAGCCTCGATTTCACGGTCTAAGCGCAGGAGGAAATCAGAGTCTGGAGTCTTGAAGTGGGTTCGTTCAATTTATAGGGAATAAGCGATTTAGAGTCCGATCGCAATCTAGGCATAAATTTGACCGCCCACCGAACGCAATGGAGCGTAAATTTACGCGGAATGGAGCGCGCCGAATCAACTTTGGAAAACGAAGCTCAGTTTGATTGGACTTAACTGATTTGATCAACTGTGGAAACTTATGTTTATTTATTGATTTCTATATTCACATATTTTTCGGATGAGGAGAATTGGGAGTTGGCTCATGTGGTTGTGACGATGCTGATTAAAATTAATGCTGATGATATCAGCACTATTTTATTTAGAAGTCACGTCGCTGCACGCTTCAACCGATAGAAAGAGGTGAGTCGTTGAGGAAAGCGAGACCTAAGTCATGCGAATCAAAATGAAGTTTTACACGAAGGCATTATTGCTTCTGAGTCTGGTTCTGCCGACTCAGGCCGCGGTGACCAAAAGAGATTTTGAAACGATGAGCTTTTCCGCGAAGAAAGCGCCCAAAGACAAGGCTGCTGATGACGCGAAGAATGACGGACTGGAAAATCTCGAGTTGCCCACAGTTCCCAATCTTGTTGGTCAGGATCCAAAGGATCCGCAAGTGATCAAAGATTTTCTTAAAGGCACAGGGTTCACTGTCGTCGTGGTCGGTCGGGAGAAGAGCGATAGCGTGCCTAAGGGCGCTGTGATCTCGCAAACGCCAATCGAATACTCGGGCATAAAGAAACCCGTTGTGATCCGGGTCGTTATTTCGACTGGAAAATAACACTTCGTTCCTATTCTGTTCTTTTGAGACTCACTATTCTCCCTGTCGCCATCTCTTTTCCGGCATAAAAAATTTCTAAGCTTATCTCAATAAAATCTGTATTTAGCAGGGATCCCGCAGGACCCGCTCGGGCCAGGGCTTCGCCTCGGCGCGGCAAAAAGTGCTACACTGGAGACATCGATATAAATTGTGAGGTAACGACACATGCGTTTAACGTATCTCGTTCTAATAGCGGGGCTTACCTTCGCTTGTGGAAAAATTGATAAGACGGAAGTGGCCTCAGGCCCGATCCCTGGCTCTGAGAATCAACAGGGCGCGGTCCTTGGACCAGCCTTGGCCGTTGCGGATATGACCCAAGTTCCGCCCTGTACGGCTGCGAACGAAGGCCAACTCGTTTACGCGCGTACGCAGGCTGTGTTTGCGACCTGCAACTCAGGAACCTGGGTGAAGATCGATGTCGGAAGCGGCGGCGCAACATCAAGTTCGGGCATCAGCAATGCCCTCTACTGCTCGATGCAGGTCAGCAAAGCGGATCTCCTCACAGCGGGCCTCGATACAGCTCCGAATGAAGGGATCCAATTTTTTTACACAGTGACCCAATTCAATAATAAGACACGCTATGTGCAGGCGAGCGTATCTTCGGGCTCCTTCAGCAACTCGACCGGAATCTTCTGGAATGATAAACAAGTCGGTTATGGCAAAGCCAAATCTGATGGCATCACCTTTGATGTCTTGGGCGCAAAAGACTTTGGCTACTTCTACATGACTGCGGATACAGAGATCACCGAAGACGAAAAAAATCCCTACGGTGTCGTCTATGTGGATCCAGCGTCGCAAAGCGGAATTCTGCTCAAGTTCGATGCTCAAAAAGAATGTCGCTCCCAAGTTTATTGATAAGATTTTGCGGCGAATCGTGTGAAACCCACAGTTCGCCGCCTTTTTTCGTCCTTAATTCCCGCCTACCCTCCTTAAAACCCATAAAAATATCGCAAGCCAACGAATTTGAAAGGGAAAGCTATTTTCCCTATGTTCTCTCCTCCCCACTTTCCGTATAAGAAAGAGCGGGGCCTCCTTCCAGGCACTTCTAAGGGGCCATTCATGAAAAAATCGATCAAAATCACGGGAATCGTCATCGTCCTCCTCCTGGGCCTCGATGTCGTCTGGTTTTTTGTCACAAGCTCTTATCTCAATAGCGAAGCCTTCTTTAAGAAGATCAACAACGCCGAACTTCAGTTCGATGCGAAGGACGGCTATTCGCCCTGGCCCGGATACTTTCTCTTTAAAAAATTCGTCTTTACCGGTTTCGCCAAGGAGGCGACCTATCAGGTCAAGGCGGAAACTGTGAGTTTCCGCTTCAACTTCATGCAGCTCGCTCGCAATTATGTGCAGATCAACGGACTTGTGGCGAGCGATGTGACGATATCAGTTGGGGACGGGCGGGAGTCCAAGGCGAAGGAGCCTGAAGCGAAAAAGACTGAAGAGAAGAAGGAAGCGGAAGAAAAGGCAAAGGCAGAGAAGGAGGGGAAAGACAAGAATAAAGATGTCTGGATCACCGCCTTCAGCAACGCGAAATTCACTAATCTTAAAGAAGTAAAGGTTGCAACCTGGCTCTGGACCGGTCGTGCCGATCTTGCCGCCAGCTTCGAAACAGATTCCCGAGGGACTTTTACGCTTGAGGAGTCGGAGGCCGACGCCAAAGAACTGGCTGTCACACATGGTGATGACAAGTTTGCGACGATTGAACAAGCGAACATCGTCAGCTCGATAGACAAGATTGATCTCAATGAAAAGGACTGGAAACTTATTCTGCCTAAGGTGGAGTCCCGCTGGAAGCTTAGGGGCAAACTCGATCGCATCGAAAGTCTCAATTCTTACATGAAGCATCTTGACTGGCTTGCCTTTGAAGGGACATCGCTCGATGTCGACGGAGATATCGGGATTGTCAAAGGATCCTGGCGCGACGACAGTCACCTTCTTTTTAAAGCTGATAATCTTCATATCAAACTTCTGCATCAAACTATCTTCGGGCCAGCGTCTTTTAAATGGCAGGTCCAGGACCAAAACCAGGTTGAACTCAAGTTTGCCAAATTCGAGCTGAATAAAGGCCGCGACGGCAGTGGGGAAGGCTTCCTCCTCAGTCTTTCCACTCCAGGCAAGAAAATCCTGAACGACTGGAAGGTCTGGGACGCGCATGCGGTTCTTCCTGAAACCAGGATTCATCGCGTAGGCTTTATCCAGGAATATATCCCCGCCTCCCTCCCCCTTAAGCTTGAAAAAGGCAAAGGAACTCTGGTTGGAGAATTCCGTGCCGGGTCTGATGTCGCCCGTTCGAAGGGTGACTTCCGGTTGAAAATCAAAGATTTAACGGCCGTTTATAAGGATAAGCTTCGCTTTGTGGCGTCATCGGATTCCAAACTCAAAGTGGACCACATGGATCTTCGCAAAGGCCAACTCGTCGTCAAGGATGCGGGCATCGATATCACCGACCTGAGTTTCCTCGACAAGAAAGACTGGAAGGGCTCCCTTCACCTCACAAACGCCAATGTCAGATACGAGAAACCGGTTTATCTGAAGAGTCACGTCCAACTCCAGGGCGACAACCTTCAGCCCGTGCTGGCCTTTCTCATCAAGGACAAGAGCTTTCCCGAATGGATCCTCAAGGCCTTCGATCTGAAACAACCCACCGTTGACTTTGACGTCTCCGCAAACGAAGACACTCTCAGCGTTCGTGACTTCGACGCCAAGGCAGGAGATCTCGCCATAGAAGGCTGGATGGACCAAAAGAATAACGTGGCCCGCGCACGCTTTCTCCTCAATCTGGGAGGCCTTTCAGGTGGCTACGGGCTCGATGGGGACAAGACCCAGTGGAAGATCTTCAATGCGAAGGCCTGGTACACGGAGGAAGGCCGCAGCAAGCTCTAGCCAGGCTAAAATATTCGGCTCTTCCGCTAAAAGTGTGGGCGAGGGAATCTATGTATAAGAGGAGAATGGCACTAAGCTAAGAACTTTGGCCTAGACCTAGCCTTTGCCTTAGCCTTTTGCTTTGCCGTTGGGGTGATCGTGATCATCGCCTCCGCTCCTTGCCCTCCTGCTTATCGTTTCATGCAGAGCTTGGAAAAGTGTCTAGTCGATAGGGTCCACTTCAGTAACCTTCATTTCTTATGCTCTCCCTTGGCCGTCTCAAGTTCGGAGACTTTTTGCTGAAGTGTTTTCAACTCGTGCATAACTTCCATTTTTGCCCGAAGAATGGCGACTTCCTGTTCGGCGTTTATTCTTAATTTTTGTTCAGCCTCGATCATTATGCGGGCCGCCTTGAGCTCTTCGCGAAGCTGCTCACTGAGTCCAGCGTGATGCGCTAGCTGCAGCCGGCTTTCATCAGATTCCTTTTGCAGGGCGTCTGAAAGATCTGAAATGCGCTGGTTTTCGTCGGCTAGCGTGTCGCGGTCGAGACGAACGATGCTCATCTCTTCTTCAAGCGTCCGACGGGCCGCTGTGACCTGCTTTTCGATTTCTTGCACAATCAGACGCTGAATATCAGTCGGCATCGTCATCGCTGCTGTTGCGACTTCGCGCCTTGCGGCCTGCCATTGGCCGAGGTGCTTTTGAATGGTGCCAAAACTCCCCGTTCCAAGCTGCTCGCGTACAGCCTTCAGGGTCGGGCGCTCAGCCCGGCTTAGAATGGCATCGGCAGCGCTCGCCACCTGTTCATAGCTGATTCCAAGACGACCGGGATGAAGGATTGAAGTCATTTTAGCGCTCCTCGGGTGTGAGTCTCAAAGATTATCGTAGCAAATCATATGAATAAAGATGTAATCACAATAATACGATATGTATTAAATCATGTTTTTTATATAATACGTATTGAATAATACAAAAAGAAGGAGGTGGTTCTGTATAAATAAGGGTGTTTTCAATATTTTGAGGCATCCAAAAGGCGGGGCTCAATAAAACAAGGATTAGCCCAATAGTGACCACTATTTGTTTAGTGACTATTTAATAGATTATAGTAATATGCCGATAAGGTCATGAACCAGGAGGTCTGTCATGAGTGCAGTCGAAGATGATTTAAAATTTCATAGCTGGTCGATCCGCGATGCCAAGGCAAAGCTGTCGGAAGTCATCGAAGAGGCTCAGTCGGGTATGCCCCAGCTCATTACCAACCATGGGAAGCCTCAGGCTCTACTCCTAAAGGTCGGCTCGATCTCTGAGATCGAAGAGATCTTGGCGACAAGAAAGGCTATAAGGCGGCGCACCCTGCTCGACTCCCTTTCAGCTGTTAAAGCTGCAGCCTTGGCCGAAGGTGTGGATCGAGTATCCTATGAACGTGAAAACGGCCGCGAAGTTGACTTTCGTAAGGATTCAGAATGAGCCAGGGGATCCTACTTGATACCAACGTCGTTTCAAAGCTAGCGGACAAACATGGGCCTTCGCCCGCACTTATCGAATGGCTTACGGATACAACCGAGCACTTCTATATTTCTGCAATCAACTATTATGAGGTATTGGCAGGACTTCATGAAATTCGCGCTATCAATACTGCGGAAAGATTTAAAGAGCTCCTATTGAAACTCTCCATTACGATACTGCCTGTCTCCGTGGAGATTGCCGAGCTTGCAGCAGTAGAACGCGGGAAGGGGAAGACCGAAGGTAAGCAGCGCAAAATGCCTGATCTGCTCATCGGAGCGACCGCGAAAGCGAATAATTTGAGTTTGGCGACGGATAACGTCAAAGACTTTGATTTTTGGGGTGTTTCGGTCATAAATCCTCTTAACTGATCCTCTTCTAAATATGTATCATCTTCATCGAGAGTGTTTGAAGTTCGCATCTGTCCAAAAAACACATTAATTACATTGGGTATCGCCCGTAACTCTGCCTAATCGAGATGGCCCAATGTTTTGCTGTCCAAGCCTCGCACTACGAGGAGAACTTCTCGTCTCATCATCTCAGAAACAAATGAAAAGGCTTCGCTAAGGCGCTTGAAAGCCCCATCTGGAGCAACATAGCGTTGCCTTAGAATTTTTGCTTGGCAAAGTCTCTCGTGTTCTCTCATAAGAACAGCGACGATCTTCTCATCTGCTCCCTGACAGCGTTGAAGTGCTTTCTCGAAACGGTCCAATGGATCAATTTCCCGGCAATTTCTTTTTCTAAGTTCTCGAAGAGAAATTCTCGTTTCGGGAGATAAAGCAGGATTTCCTAATCTAAAAATTGGTATAATTTCCGCGCCACGTCTCATTTTGCAACTTTTATCGCTCGGTTTTATTGCCGCTGAATCTCTTTCAAGGGCATTTGGAGCAATCTTTTTGAGCCAACCTAAAAAGTCATCGCTTCGATCTGAGCATTCTAGCGGTTCAGAACTCGAATCAGGGGGAGGTTCCCCCCTGTGCCCCTTGCTTATGGGCTGGTTGGATCTCACTCTCGCTACTTACCATATCCAGAGGAGCCCCCTTTGCAGCATCTCTCTGTGCCTCATCTTCCGATTCAGCGGAGACTTCACAAGAAACAGGGTCCGGGACATAGCTTTGTGACTTCGTCAAAGCTTCTAGCGGAAAAGGGGGATGGTAAGGATTTGATACAGAATGCACCATCTTCCGCACCTGACAACTCGAAGCTGGGAGTGCAAAAAGTATAGCTATTTGCACTCCTGTTCTAGAAGGCCTGCAAAACAAGCCCAAGCAGCTTTCAAGAGTGCAAAAACCAGTGAAAAAATCAAAGTGCAAAAAGTCGGTAAGAGACATCTTTTTGAACTTCCCATTCATAGTATTAGGAATGCTACGGATAGGCATCCACTTGTAGAACCATTGATCCGTAAGACTTACAGCCAAGATGGGGACTTTTGTAACGAATCCTTACCATCCGCCTTCCCCAAGGAAGTCCTGCCCTGGGGCAGGAAAAATCATCGATTCGATCTATGAAATACGAGCATTTGTCAGATGAGCCACGATAGCTACATTCCGGGGAGATTGTTCACGATCGAAGACCTGAACGAGGCGAACGGAATAATTCTGTTCAGAGAGCCATAAAGCACGATCATGAAGGATTGCCAATTCAAGGGGGCGGGCAAAGAGATTTTGCAGCATATGCGCGGCGAAGATGGCGGCGATTTCTTTCTGTATGACATCACTCGCAAAATATGCGTTCAACTCATCGGCCGTCAACGAAAGCTCCAATTTACAACGTGCAAAACGATCGATTACATACCGCGAAAAATCTCCCGCATAAAGTACCTTTGAAGCATCGCCTGCCACGACAAATCCCAGATGCGGATAAAGCTTTCGGAATAAAAGGTCGATCGCAAAGCGATACTCATTCACCCGTTTCATCAAGGCGAACTCAGCTACGCTCAGGCCCTTCCGGCTTCGGGTCGCGAGGAACAGGGACGATTGCGACCAGGGCAGATTCAGTTCTAGAGCGAGAGCGGATCGATTCACATCTTCACTCAAATTCATCTTGTCATAACAACATCCGAAGTTAACGATGAGCGATGACGCCAGGCTCTTGCGGAACTGGCTTAACGCCAGACCTCCGCAGGTGTGTAAACCCAAGCTGAGGCTCTTTTCTCCATTAAACAAAGCATCGACGCGCGGATCAGCCTGTTCCGAAAACTCCGCATTCACAAACGAGAGCTTCGCCTTATCCAGCCCGCGGCTGCGATTCAGCCACCAGCGGCCCTTGTCCTGAAGCGCTGGATCACGATCGATGCTGTGAAAGTCCCAGGCAAAATTCTTGACGCAAAGCCTGGCGAGGTGACCCATGCCGCCCCCGATGTCGACGGCGCGTTCGATCTCTTTGCCTTCGCTGGCGAGCAGAGGCAAAAGCCGACTGATCTCGTGCTGCTTCTTGAGATTGAGTCCTTGCACGTCGATGTCCGCCAAGCTCCAAGCTTCGTCAACACTCTCAAGCTCACAAACCCGCCCTGCCCTCTCAAGTAGCAAAGCCAGATCCTCCGGCATCCCGGGAATCGGCCGTTCGTCTTCAAAGGCCCGTTGATCCTCAAAGGACTGCGAGCCCAGAAAGCTGAGCCAAGCCTCTGGAAACGACGTCCGCGACTCCGGCCAGCGAGGTAGAATCGAGCCCAGCCACAGGGATTCAAAGGGCTTCAGAAAGCCTATGATTTCCCGGTAGCGCTCATCGAGAGCTAGGGACACTTACTTGTAACCGCTGAGATCAAGCCGCTCATGGACATGATTCGCGAATTTTTGGATGACGATGTCGGGCATACGGACGGGGCGATGCTCGGCGTTGAGAACAACGATCGTGATTTGGCCGAGAACCGCAGCGCGGCGTTGGCCACCATCTTCCAGCACATAAGCATTCTGCTCAAAGCTGATGGCGGGCGAGCGCGAGTAGGTGCCGGAGGTCTCGACGAGGAGTTGATCGCCATGACGAACCGGGGTTCTATATTCCAAATTCGCCTTGTGCACAACGAAGTGAGCACCATTATCGTAGAGTTCCGCAAGGAACTTCACACCGATAACGTGCTCACGCGCGCGCTCGAAGAATTTGAGATAGTTGGAGTGGTACACGAACCCGGAGAGGTCCGTGTCTTCGTAGTAAATGGGGAGCACGAGGCTCCCCCTGATGACTCCGGCCTCAGCCAAGGTATTTACCCCAGAGGAGAGCAAGAGCTTGTTTGCGATGGTCTGGAATCATATCGCGCGCGGTCATGATTGCATAAGCCCCGATGCTGAAAATACGACTTTCATGCTTCTCGGGGAGGTCTTTGATCAGAGCTCTCACGATATTGTTGGCTTTCTCGCCGTTGCCTTTGAGAACGGCCAGGACCGCTTCAACGGAAACGTCGTCTTCGCCTTCGTGCCAGCAGTCGTAGTCGGTCGCGAGAGCGAGCATGCCGTAGCACATCTCGGCTTCACGAGCGAGCTTCGCTTCCGGAATCGCGGTCATGCCGATAACAGCAGGACGGAGCGTTTCGCGGTAGTGATGCGACTCAGCACGGGTGGAGAAGGCAGGGCCTTCCATGCACACATAGGCGCCACCGAAATGCACGCGGTCGGTGACCGAACGCGCAGCTTTTTCAATCCATTTGCAGAAGGTCGAATCGAAGGGATCAGCAAATTCGAAGTGACCCACGATGCCTTCACCGAAGAAGGTCTCCGCGCGTTTGCCTTTGGTTCGATCGAAGATCTGATCCGGAATCACCATATCGCCAGGCGAGATGTGTTCCTTCATAATGCCGACCGCGCTAACGGCCAGCACATGGGTGACGCCGAGCGATTTCAAGGCATAGATGTTGGCGCGATAATTGACTTCCGATGGCGTAAAGCGATGCCCCTTGCCATGACGGGGAAGAAAATACACCGTGCGACCGTGGAGCTGGCCTTCAATGATCTTGTCGCTCGGCTCACCGAAGGGTGTGCTGATCGCATGCTCTTGAATAAATTCCACCCCTGGCATTTGATAAATGCCAGATCCACCGATAATGCCGAGTTTTACGGGCAGGCTAACCGCCATCACTTACTTCCTTTGATTAAACTTAGAGAGAAGATCGTCCATCGTGAACTTTTTCGAAGGCGCCTGTGGCGTTTGGCTAGACGAGCCGCGCGCTTGGTTGCCTTGAGAATCGCGCGCCTTCAACGGACCGCGGTCGGTATTTTTGGAAAGAGTCGGAGTGGATCGTTGAGCGCTTTGAGCGACTTCACGGGCCGGCGTTGCTGCTGCCGCTTGTTGAGGTTTGTTGCCTTCGAGGCGACGGCTGAGGCCGATACGACGACGCCCTATATCCACTTCGATAACACGAATTTGGATGACTTCGCCAACCGCGACGACTTTTGCTGGATCGTCAACGAAGTGATCCGCGAGTTCGGAGATGTGAACGAGACCGTCCTGATGCACACCGATATCAACGAAGGCCCCGAAGTTGGTGACGTTCGTTACGGTGCCGGGGAGTATCATGCCGACTTTCAGATCTTCGATTTCCGCCACATCATCGGAATACATCAGACGGGCGCCATCTTCACGAGGGTCACGACCCGGTTTGATCAACTCGGCCGCGATATCGCGGAGGGTCGGCATACCGAGTTTTTCAGAGACATAACGCTCCAAAGGAATCGCTTCCACGATCGCTTTGTTGCCGATGATGTCTTTGATCTCTTTGTTCTGATCTTTAGCGATCTGATCGAGAGTCTCATAAGCCTCAGGGTGGACCGATGAATTGTCGAGTGGGTTCAGGGATTCTGGGACGCGAAGGAAGCCTGCTGCCTGTTGGAAGACTTTAGGGCCTAGGCCGCTCACCGCTGTGAGGTCCTTACGGCTAAGGAATTTGCCGTCTTTATCGCGTTTGGCCACGATGCTTTTGGCCAGCGTGCCGCCGATGCCGGAAACGTAGGAGAGAAGTTTGTAAGACGCTGTGTTGATGTTGACACCAACGCGGTTTACGCAAGATTCAACCACTTCTTCCAGACTGGTCTTCAGTTTGGTGACGTTCACATCGTGCTGGTACTGCCCAACGCCGATCGAACGGGGATCGATTTTTACAAGTTCCGCGAGTGGATCCTGGAGACGGCGCGCGATGCTCACGGCACTGCGGATCGTAGGATCGAGATCAGGGAATTCTTCGCGGGCGATGTCCATTGTCGAGTAAACTGAGGCACCGGCTTCGTTGACGACGAGGCGCTTGATGTCTTTCAGTTCGTTCTCTTTCATGACCGCTGCGATCAAACGCATGATTTCGCGGCTACCCGTTCCGTTACCGACGGCGATGTATTTCACATCGAAGTCTTTGAGCATTTTCAGAACATCGGCTTTCGCCACGACGGTCTTGTTGGTCTCACGGTCGCCGAGGTCAGTCATGAGCGTGGTGTTGTGGAGGAGTTTGCCGGTCTCATTCACGATTGCAAATTTGCAACCGGTACGAAGGCCCGGATCGACGCCCATAACAACATGGTTAGGGATCGGCGGGAGGAGGAGAAGGTTTTCGAGGTTCTCAGAGAACACACGAATGGCTTCCGTCTCAGCCGTTTGTTTAAGGGAGAGACGAAGTTCAGTTTCGATCGAAGGGCTGAGCAGCCGGCGATAGGAATCGTCGATCACGCTAGTCAACCAGTCTTTGACTTCCGGACTCATGCTGCGGCCCACGAGAGCCGCGGTGCGCAGGTCGCTTCCTATGCGTTCAGCATCGACGTCGATCGCCACGCGCAGGACTTTTTCAGCCTCGCCGCGACGAACAGCCATCACGCGGTGGGAAGCCGCTTTGCTGATCGGTTCACGATAATCGAAATAGTTTTGGTATTTCGATGGATCGGTTTTCTTCATTTTCTTGTCTTTAGGATCTTTGATTGCTTCGCCGTCTTCATTTACGTGCTCGCCGCTTTCGATCTTCTTCGACACGAGAACGCCCGAGTCCTGAGAGATCTGACGAACGAGAGCGCGAAGCTCAGCGGTTTCTGCGACGCGTTCTGCGTAGATATCCGCAGCGCCGGCCAGAGCAGCCTTCACATCAGCGACTTTGAGAGTTGGATCGATCGCCTCCTCTGCAGCCGTAACGAAAGGCAGGGCGATGGCCTGCAGATCAGTGATGCTTGCGGCTTCGGCCAGGATCTTGTCGAGTAGAGGCTCGAGACCTTTTTCCTTGGCGATCTGCGCGCGTGTGCGGCGTTTCGGTTTGAACGGAAGATAGAGATCCTCAAGCTCTTGCTTGGTCTCGGACTTTTCAAATTTAGCCTTGAGCTCAGGGAATTTGGCCATGAGCTCAGGGCTTTTTTTGCAGTGCTCTTCGACGACTTTAAGGTACTTGACCTTGTTCGTCTCGAGTTCTGTCAGATAGTTGTAGCGGTCCCTAATGTCTCGCAACGCGACTTCATCAATGCTGCCGGTCTGTTCTTTGCGGTAACGAGCCACGAAGGGGATTGTGCACTCTTCTTCAAACAAAAGTTTAACAGAGTTGTGCACTTGAAATTCCTTCAAACCGAGTTCAGCTGAGATTTTAGCGACGAGATTGATCATAAGATCCGCTCCAGTATTAGCAATTAGAGAAGTTCACTAGCGGCAAAGAAGAAACCTACTTCGCGTTCCGAAGCTTTGGCAGAGTCTGATCCGTGAACTGTGTTTTCACCGATAGATTTGGCGAAGAGCTTACGAACGGTACCTTCTGCAGCTTGTGCCGGATTAGTAGCGCCCATGATATCACGGTTCTTCTGAATCGCATTCTCACCATGTAGAGCGATCACAACGACAGGGCTGCGAACCATGAAGTCAACGAGCTCGCCGAAGAAGCTGCGTTCACGGTGTTCGCCGTAAAACTCTTCAGCCACTTTGCGTGCGAGTTGGACTTTTTTGATGCCGGCTACGGACAAGCCTTGTGCTTCAAACAATGTAACGATTTTGCCAACGAGGTTTCTCTCAACGCCATCAGGCTTGATGATCGAGAGGGTGTATTCTTTAGCCAAGGTGAGTTCCTCCAGTGAAACGATAGAGTGTAAGCTTTCCCCAAGAAAGGAAAAAAGCGCTCTAAATCATACTGGATCGGCGAGAATTGGCAAGCTAAGGCGGACGCCCTAAAGCTTTTTATTTGCAGAATTGACTGACTAAGTCTCAAGAATAGCGAGTCTACTAGGCTGTCAATTTGTATTGAATGCGCTCGCTATGTCGAGACGATGCCTCGGAGAGATGGCTCTCTCGGAGATGACTGCTCTGGGAAACACCATGGGGTCTTAGTAGCACATCAACTGACCTTCTACTTTTATAACGCGTGAGCCACCGGTTTTGTAGCACTTGTTAATCGCGCGTTTATAAGCGTTTTCTTCTTCTTTATTGATCGGCGGAGAACCGGCTTCGTTGCCTTTGGTTCCACCGCTACCGCCGCCGCCCGTTCCAGCGCAAGCCGTTAGGGACAAAGTTGCAACGAGCTGTAAGGCTAAGATGAAGCGCATAGTGTGTTCCTTCAAATCGGTAGTATCTGACTCCAATAACAGTGTAGCAGGGACTTGGGGGGCATGTTTTGCCCACAGCCCGTTTTTCGGGCAGGTGCAAAAACAAAGGCTCATTCGGTTTAAAGAATGAGCCCTAAGGTATCGATATATATTAAGATTTAACCTTGGCGACCGGGAAATTCCGCCCAGAGTTCTGGAACGAAAAGCCTTTTGTACAACTCTTCCCAGGACGGGAGCGGAACGGCCTTGGGATCAGCCGGTTTCTTTTCGATCGGTGTGCGAATCTCGCCCTTTTTCCCGCCGGCCCAAATCAGTTCGCCGTTATTCGTGTCGACCAGGATCATCACGATCTCAGCTGAGCGCGTCGCGTAATAGAGACCGCGATCATCGATCACACTGCCCTGGGTTTCCGCCACGAATGGGATGAGGACCGCATCGCTGCTCGCTGTTTCGCGACTGACGGCACTCAACCACTGACGCCAGTCGGCGCGGGAAGCCACGACTTTTTTATAATAGCTCGTGGGATTGCGACAGGCTTCGCAGACCTGGCTTGGGCGAAACCAAAGCTGGTCCAACTGATCGAGCTGAGCCCCTTTTGGATCGCGTTCCAAACGCTTTTTCACCGCTGCCGGCGCGATACCGCGCATATAGGGCTGGCCGTCAAAACCTGCGAGGACAAAGGCATCGAGGTTCGTGCAAAGATCCTTCATTTCGTTGTCAGCGGACTGAATTTTGTTCTGGCCGACGTAGAGCGCGCCCTGGGGCCACTTCTGACAAGGTAGAATCGTGATGCGTGCGGGGATATGCGCGAGGTGATTCGCCTGGACACCAAACTGGGCCGGTGCCGGCGTCACACAACGCGCGGCGGACAGGGCTAAAGCTGAGGCGAAACAGAGCGATAATAATTGCCGAGCATTCACGGAATATCCTCTCGAAAAAACATAAACTTCTTCAGGTGTAACAGAACGACCCAGCTCCTGGGAAGGATTAAGTCGCCGATCCGTTATCAAGACTTCCGTGTCCGAAGATTCTCAAGCTCTTTTTCAAGCGAGCGGGAATGCTTGGCAACCCAGCGATTGAGGAGGGCATGCTGGGCTTTTTCCGGCAGAAAAAATTCGTCGGATGGAATGGCTTTACGGCAACGCTGAACGAGACTGTAAAGAATCAAGGCGGCCGACACGGAAACGTTATAACTCTCGGTCATCCCATACATGGGTATCGAGAAACGATAATCGATATGCGGAGCCCACGCATCGTGAAGACCTTCGCCTTCATTGCCCAAAACCACCGCGGTCGGTTGATCGATGGGCAAAGTGTCGAGTTCGTAGGAGCATTGCGTTGGGTAGGCCGCAGCGATCTTATACCCACGCTCTTTCAAGCCACGAACGTAGGCTTCGTGATCACGGAAACGCGAGAGATCAAGCCAGGTGTTGGCCCCGCGGGCCACGGTCGAAGTTGTCTTGGGAAACTTTTGATAGAGATTGACGAAGTCACAGTACTGCACGCCATTGGCTTCCGCCGTGCGCATGCAGGCCCCGACGTTGTGCGGATCGTGAACGTCCTGAAGGCAAAGCCTGATATAGGCCGTACGCTCCAGGACGATCTGCATCATGCGAGTGCGTCTGGCTTCCGCCAAACGTGGGGAAAGAAGCTCCCAGGCATCGGAGGCCCCTTCATCTTCACCCATGAATACATCGCGCGGTCTTTTCATGAAAGTTGTTCAGCCGCCGATGGAGTTGGAGTTGGAGTCGGGGATGGAGTTGCTGCGGCCGCTTGGGCACTGGGTGCTAGGCTGTAAGGTTCGTTCAAATCATCGTCAACCAGGGTCGCGCCGATTTTTTCCAAAGCCTCGCCAACCAGAGCGCCAATGCTTGTGTCACCGCTGGAAGCCTTGGGGGACTGCAGAATGTGGATCGCAAAATAACGGAGAGCTGTCTCCCAGTTTTCGTTGCGTTCTTCCGCCATTTCGCGAAGGCCCTTCATGCTTGCATAGAGTTGTTCCATGCGTGCGACTTTTGCTTGCCAGCGTTTCAGTTCTTCAGGTTTGACCAGGGCGGATTCCAACTTGAATTTATCGAGAGCGTTCAGGGCATTGTTGCGTTCGCGTTTGGCGACTGAGACCTGCAACTGCACTTCGTTGAGTTGATTTCTGATACCGTCGGTCATCTCGCGGGCTTTAGCATCGGTTTCGCGTTGGAGGACAGAGAGTTGGTCGTTGAGGAGTTTCTTTTCACGAACCGCTTCGGAGAGTTGTTGCGTGAGAACGCCGACCTGCTCAAGGAAGTGAGCGTGCTTGGATTCCGCCTTGCGAACGATCTCATCGTATTCTGTTTTCAAACGGATAATTTCCAGTTTTCCATCGCTTGATTTGTTTTTGATATCATCAGCGCTTTTTTCGGCTTTTTGAGCCTGGAGACGCAGTTTTTCGATGAGATCCTTTTGCGCTTTGCTGCCTTGCTCGGATTTCTGGGACTGATGCAGAGCCGCTTCGTAACGGATCGTGGTGTCCGCGAAGAGAGCCTTCGTTTCCAACCAGTTCTTTCGAGTAATCATGGCATACACGAATAAAATGGCCGCGAGAGCGCCTAGGAGAGTAGGGATGAGTGCGAGCATGGTTAGAGTTCCTTCTTCCGATTTTCATTGGCAAAAAACAAGCGCCTCGCCGCGATGGGTGGGGTGCTTTCTCACTATATATATATTTCCCAAAAACTCCGACGTCTCAATTGAGAGCTTCTTTCAGATTCTTGGGTATGTCAGGAGGGCTGATTGATTTTGTCTGTGACGAATTGCGCGTTCGATGATGGCGAGAGAAGTTCTGTTGGCGCGAGTTTTGAATCACGACCGGCCCGAGGGCGCCCATGGCGGCCCTATTTACACCGTCAAGCTATAGTTGCGGTCGTCACTCCCTTGGCCGACTTTCAACTCGAACGCTGGGTTCGAGTAGTGACCGTTCCCCTTGAATTGATACCAAGAAACGAAATCAATAACGGAAGTGTTTGATCTTCTCGCCTTTATCTTCAATATCGGTCATGGCTTTTATGCCTATATCAATATGAAGGTCGACAAATCTTTCGCTTACTTTGCGATCGCTCGTCTCGGTTTTTACACCCTCGGGCGTCATGGGTACGTCTGATACGAGAAGGAGTGCGCCACGCGAAATTTCATTGGCAATGCCGCAGGCGAAGATCGTAGCCGTTTCCATATCGATGGCGATGGCGCGGAATTCCCGAAGCTTCTGTTTGAACACGTCATCATGTTCCCATACGCGACGGTTCATCGTGTAGACGACGCCGGTTCGGTAGTCCATTCCAGCTTCTACGATCTTTTCCGAAACAAACTTATGCAGTTTGAAGGACGGCATCGCGGGAACCTCGCGCGGCAGATAATCATCTGACGTTCCGTCGCCACGAATCGCGGCGATCGGCAAAATGAAGTGACCGAGCTCGGTACTATCCTTGAGGCCTCCACATTTCCCGAGGAAAAGAACGCCTTTAGGCTTGATCGAGCTGAGCAGATCCATGATCGTTGCAGCGTTGGCCGATCCGATCCCGAAGTTGATCATCGTCAGGTTGTCGCCGTTGGAGCAGGTCTGCATCGCCCGGTCTAAGCCTTTGATCGGTTGACCAAATCTTGCGGAAAAGCGGCGAAGATAGTCACTGAAGTTGGTGAGCAAAATATATTGCCCGAATTCATCGAGCTGGGTACCGGTGTAACGGGGTAGCCAGTTTTCGACGATTTCCTGTTTGGTACGTAAAGCCATTAAGTATCCTCATTGTTTGATTTAAACTCATTTATTCCAGAGTTCTTTGTTATTACCCTCTATTATAATCTGTTTTTTCTAGACTCAAAGCCCTTTCTTCAAGGCCGCTTGGCCAAGGACCTTTGCCCGCATCTTAGCGGAGCTGAGTCCTGGTACTTTTCTGCCCATCCCGGAGCTCGATTTCTGGTGTTATCCTGAGAGGGTAATATCAGCACGAAGCATGCTCACCAGGGCTTTCGCCCCGTTTTTTCCTTAGAGAGAAGTCATTCATGAAGAACCAGTCCCGGGGAGCGCCATCACCGTCGTTTGCAGCGCTGCGTGAGCTGGCTCGTGTCTACAAAGTTTTCCTGCAACAGACCCTTTTCGCCTGGCCCACGCGCTATAGCAGTAGCCTGGTGGTTGATACGGCTCTGGATAAATTTTGGAATAAGGCAAGGCTCGGCGAAATATTCGAGCAATGTATCCACGAGTTGAAAGCCCAGCTCGGACCCGCTTATCAAAAACTTTTTAATTTTGATGGCCGTGGCTTCAGCGATGAAGTCGAAACCCGAGTCGAGGTCAATCCAGTCGACTTCCGGGAAATTACCGATACCCTCGATGAGTGGGCCCCGGAGTGGTCCCTCGAGTTTATTTTGGAGCGACAACCCATCCATTGCGCGACGCTCTTTCAGGTCCACAATGCGGTCGATGAAAATGGTCAGCGTTGGCAAATCAAAGTGCTAAAGCCCTCGGCGCGCAAAAAAATGGAGTCTTCACTTCATGCCTTGCGGGAGATTGAAGCGGCCTTGAAACCACTTCGCAACATGAAAGCGCCCGCGAACCTTCTCGCCCAGGTCGAGAAAATTCGCCGGACTCTCTCGCGCTCTGCCGATCTCAACATCGAGCGACGCGTGCTTCTTCGTCTCAAGAATAAAATAGCGGGTGATAACAAAACCGCTCTCCGTTTGCCTAAAATCCACGAACGCTTCGGTAGCGAAGCTGTGTTGGTCTATGAAGCCATGGAGGGTCAGGCTTTCGATCCCGAAACCTTTGATGCCAATCGTCTCGATGTGACGAGGAAACTCTCGCTTTTACGGCAACCCTTGCAAGCCAGTCTACTCAAAGCCTTTGAAATCGGCTTGATTCGAAGTCGTGCCGATACATCCAAGCTCGTGCTGATGAAGGACGGTTCGATCGCGGTGAGTCGGGGTTGGGCCGCCGTGGTTCCGGACGGCACGGATCGTACGCAGGCTGCAAATCTTTTGCGCGCATTCTACGTCAACGATTTTTCGCCGCTTAGCGAACTTCTTAGCAAGCAAAGAGTTTCAAAAGCCAAAGAGAAGGATGCTGCGGCAGACAACTGGCAGCAGAAGCTAAAGGACATGGCCAAGAGCATAGAGAACTCCAGTTTGGTCGAACGCGCTGCGTTTGCCATAGAACACGCAGAAGCAGCCGGAATCGAACTGCCTCTGGGGTTTCTTGATACGGCGAAATCCTTGCAATTTCTCGAGGGAATAGGTAAACCGCTCGTAACGGTGACAAAATCGATGCCTTTCATTGGTACCAACGGTCGTGCGGTCGTGGCTCATGAAATCGCTCTCAATACGCAAATATCCAGAGCACGTCGCCTCCACCGACGTTGATCGTTCAAGCCCACAAAGGCCTACATGAATTTTCGCCTGATCAGTATCAGCATTCTCGTCATCCTTCTTAACAGTATTGCGCGGGGCGAAGAGAATAGAGTGATAGCGGAGTATGTTCCGGAGCCCCTCCTGCTTCGCTCGGAAGCGATCGGTCAACTCTTTCGATCCAGTCCAGTCATGCAAAGATTCCGCCTGGGTAAGGTGGGTGACTGGCGCGTAATGGGCGGGCGAATCTATTCTAATTTTTGGGGCCACGACAAACGCTACATAGTCGATGCGGAAACGCGGGATGATCAGCTTCGAGCCTATTATCAACCTTGGGATCACATCGAAGTCTATGGCGCAGCCAGTGAAAGAGCCTTCACTCGCATGGGCACCGATGGAATGGCCATCGGCTTTCACAATATTTTTGGTCTGCCCCAGGACGGTCGGCTCGATGCGCCGCGCGATAACGTGCGCATGTCAATTCCCGACTACGATATGAATTATTCTCTCGCGCAGAAGAACGATGTGTTGAGTCGGCAGTTTGAAGCGGGCATGGTTTGGGATTTTGCTTCGCAATACAATTTGAATCTCCCGATGACCCTGGCTGTTTACGCCTCGCATGAAACGGCTGGCAAAAACCCTTATTTTACCGGGGCCACCGATGGAGGGGCCCGGCTGAGTGCCGCCCTCCCTTACCGAGACTTCTCGCTTTACGGAACTCTGTCCTTAACCGTTTTCGGTCGCCGCCAGGAGCTCGCGCTCCCGACCTACCACGAGCAATGGGGGGGAATCGCGGGTGGAGCCTATCGTTTTGAGCCGAACCACGAAGCCTTTTTGCAGTTCCTCGTCTATCAACCGCTCTTTCAAAAGATGGGGCAGTTGAGCCGCAGCTCTTATGAAGTGCACCTGGCTTATCGCTATAAGTGGGACCAGGTGAGTTTTGAGCTCGGTCTCGTCGAAAATGTATTTTGGGTCTACAACAGCCCCGACTGGGGTTTGAGTGCGGGCTTAACCTACCATCCGAATTTCTAGTCGCGGACTCAAGGTTGGGCGTCGGGTCCGGCGGTGATCGCGAGGCGGAGTCTCTCTTCCAGATTCATCAAAGCCAATCCTACCTTCTGCGCATACTCGTCAAAGCGTTCGCTCTCCAAATCCTTAGGCACGACGATGGCGTCGCCATAGAGGCAAAGTATTTCGGTGAATGGCTTTGGCACGCGGAACTTATCCCAGGCGCGGGAGAGGACCCACTCCTGACGGGCAACTGCAGCAAAAGGGAGGATCGGCATGCCCGTTCGTGAGGCGGCCGCAATGATGCCAGCCTTAACCTTATAGATAGGGCCGCGGGGACCATCGACAGTGATGCCTAAATCGTAGGCTTCTCTATGAAGTTTCATAAGCTGCTTGAACGCGTCGCTGCCCCCTCTTGAGGACGAGCCGCGCGCCGTATGAATTCCGAATTTACGGGCGACGAAGGCGATGACTTCGCCATCGAAGGATAGCGAGACAAGAATCGCCAGGCGGCGCCAGGCATAGGCGAGCATGCAGCCGATGGAGTTCCGATGCCAGATGGCAATCGCCACCTGAGAATGGGGATGAATGCTGCGCGCGTGCTTCTCGGCATCGAGGCCATGCCATCGAAAGCGATAAGTAAGATAGAGCGATCCGATGAACAGATAAGCGATCCAGCAGATGAGTTTTTCTTTGAACTTGCGTAGCATAGTGAGATGTCTCGCGGGTATTGAAACAGGCCGGATTTGCTTGAAATATCGGCAATCAGACAGTTAGTTTCCATTATTTGTTAAATCTAAAACTTTTGCACAAGCTTAATCTTGTATCACCCCCAAAGGAGATGAAAAGCCGATGGTAAACATTTGTCTGAAATTGTCGAATAAGCTAATGGTATTGGTTCTATGTATTTCTTTTGCGGGATGTCGTCATTCCTATGATGACCCAAAAAAAGCTGACGAGATGCAAGCCGGTAAAAACTCAGCCGCCCAACCCATCATGCAGGGCTCGGATGATCAAAACCCTTCGGGCATGCAACCCATTGCTCCGCTCCCAACCCAGACCACCAAGGGCATGCAGCCGATAGCTCCCCAGGCGACAGGAGCAGGATCGACCCCGACCACCAATACCAACCCACCCCACACCGTAGTCGACAGCAATCGCACCGAGACGACTTCCACGACGACCGTCACCAATCCGGATGGATCGACAACGACCACAACAACCGTCAACGGACTCACGACGACTACGACAACGACGACTGTTGTTGTGCCCAGTAATGATCCCGCCTCCATCGCTGTCGCGCGCACGGCCACTAGTGAGGAAGCCAGAGCCAGCAACTGCTTCGGAGCGGCGACCGTGATTGAGCAGGGCCTTGATGCCAACAGAGACGGTGTGCTCAATCCGAACGAAATTACGCAATCGTCGGTCAGTTGCCAATAGGCCGAGCACCTGCAGCTTGGAAAACGACATTTTATTAGGAATAAGATCCCCCAGTTTGGACCACTCAGAGGGGAATTAGAGTATAATTGGGGTTAATCGAATTTATAGTGATCGCCCCATTCTTTGCGCTTTGGTTATACCAAGGAGGAACTCGTGAAAGCCTTAAAACTCCTCATTCTGCTGTTAGCGGCCAGCTACGCAGACCCGGGCTTTTCCAATATCACAGGAAGTGATCTTCAGAACTTCAACGCTACGACCAATGGTATCGACTTCGTCACGGTTCAATCCTCGGAGACTTTGGCTCCTGGCGTATTCAACCTTGGGCTCTTTGCCAACTACGCGGTCAACACTTTGCCTCGCTATGAAGATACGACCACCGGCCGCAACAGTAAAGTCAGCGATTCCATTCTCGCCGCCGACTTTAATATTGGCTACGGTCTCGCGAGCTTCTGGGATGTCGGTATCAGCTTTCCTCAGGTTGTGGCTCAGGATGTGAAAATCGAAGGCAGCCGCGGTGAGTTCGGACAAAAGGGTTTGACCGAGATCCGTGCCAACAGCAAGTTTCGCCTCTATGGTGACCGAGAGGGTGGTATCGCCTTCATCGTGTCGGGCAACATGAACGTCACAAAGAATAACCCTTATGTGGGTGAGGGCGGCGGCCCTACAGTCAACTTCGAGTTGGCTGCCGACACCACGATTAGCAAATTGGCCCTCGGTTTGAACCTCGGCTATCGAAAGCGTTCGCCAGGTGACAAGATCGCTGATTTCCCTATCGCACCCCTTCAGGATCAATACATCGTGTCCGTCGCTGCCAGTTACCTCGTTCAATCGATCGATACTAAATTCATCGCGGAATGGTACGCTGGCTACCCCACCAAGGAAACCGAAACGGTCGAATCCCGCTCAGTGACCTCGGCGGAAGCTTTGCTGGGTATTAAACACGATATTTCCGATCAGCTCGCGCTGCATGTGGGTGTTGGATCGGAGATGAGCAACGGCACGGCTTCGGCTGACTGGCGCGTTTATCTTGGTTTGAACTATGCCTTTGGATTTGATGACAGCAGCGTCGTATCCCACATCGTTCGTCCGAAGAAACCCGTGAAAAAAGGCGAACCGCCAGCACCGCCGAAGTTTATGCCTGAACAGGAAGGGCCTCAGGAAACACCGGGTGGTGACGAAGTCTTCGTACTCCGTGGGGTGAACTTTGCCTTCGACTCAGCGAGCCGCGTGTTGCCGGGGACCCGCGAAGTCCTGTCCAGACTAGCGGAACACTTGAAGAAGAACCCTTTCCAGAAGATCATCATCGAGGGTCACACCGACTCTGTGGGTAGCGCGGAATATAACCAGAACCTCGGTCAGTCTCGTGCGGAAACGATTCGTAACTATCTTATCCGGGCCGGTAAGTTTGATCCTTCGTGTCTCGAAGCGAAATCTTATGGTGAATCGAAACCGATCGCGGATAACGGCAACTACCAGGGTCGCCAGTTGAACCGCCGCGTGGTCTTCCGTCTCTTCTACAAGCATTGAGCAACTGAGAAATGAATAGAAAAGAGGGGTGAACCAAAGCGGTTCACCCCTCTCGACTTTTGGGCAAAAATTATTTACGGAAGATCATTTCTGCTCGACGGTTATGCGAATAGACCTTCTCGCTATGACCTTCTTCCAATTGGCGTTTGCTGCCGTAACCTTTTGACTTCAGACGCTTATTTGGCACTCCCAGTCGAACCAGTTCCTTGCGGACCGATTCCGCACGTTTCACCGAAAGCTCTTGGTTATACCCGTCACTCCCGCGCTCATCGCAGTGACCATCGATCTTGAGCGTGATCGAAACATCGTCCTTCATCTTCTCAGCGACATCCTTGATACGTTCGAGAGCGACTGCACTCAGGTTCCAACGTGCGGTCTCAAAACCTATTTTCATAGGGTCATTATCGGCTTCGATGTCGTCAGGAGTTAGTGCGGGGGCTCTTTCTCTTTCCACGCTGTTGGTCACGGACTCAGCAGCTAGATCTGACGTTGCTTCGGGCGGCAGGCTCGAATCCTGGTCTTGTTTTGTGGCGATGAAAGTCTCCTGCGCGGTCTGCTGATCATCGCTGATGCAGCCTCCGAGGGGGAGTAAAGTGAGGGCCGTAAAGAGGATTTGGTAAACCGGGGCGTTCAAAAGTTTCATAGAAATTCCTTTCAGGACAACGGGAAAAGAGGAAGTCAGGTCAGAAACAAGCCGCCCATGAATCGATCTTTTTGGCGCGACCTTAGCCTGAGCCTAAGTCCGCGTCAAGTGACTGGTTTGTCAATTCAGGAGGCCTGAGCGCCATCGACAAGTCTTATAAGGTCCATTCTTTACACCCTGTAATAATTGAGGAAAAAACCAGGCGCGTCAAGGGTTCTAAAGAAGGTGTTTAAGTTTCAGTCATGGAGGCCCGATAAGGTGTCATCGGGCATCGCACGGCCTTAAGAGGTTCCGCACCATGAAAATACGAAACACTATTTTTGCTACACTTTCGCTGATGCTTTTGCAGTTTAGCTGTCGCAATGCAAGCTTTGAAAACGTCGATAAGGACCAAGGCAACCTGGGGAAATCCGGGTCCGGCGATGGTTCGCCTGAGAAAGGCGCTGCGTATGGAACCGCAGCCGACGAGATGCCTGACGTCACGCCGACAACCGCGACTCCGGCGCCAGCAACCGCTACCGAGCCGATGAATCAACCGACGCCTTTGCCAACCAAGGGCGGCCAGCCAATGCCGGCTCCAGCTCCTACGCCTGGCAAGGAAGTTCCTGTTAAACAAACTTTGACCGTGACTACGCCTTCCCCGGAAATTAAAGCCGGCGGCATCCAAATGCCAGCTACGGCACGCTTGAGCGGTCTTACAACAGCTCCGGTCGTAACCTGGAAAATAACCGGTCCTGCCGGCAAAACCGAAATCGGTTCCATCGATCAAAACGGAATTTACACCAGTCCTCTCAGCAATGATAAGACCTTTCCGGTCACAATCATCGCAACTTTGGTTTCGGATCCGACCATCGTTGGTTCGACGATGATCAACGTCCTGCCCAAAGAACAAATCTTTGTTCGTTGCTCACGCGGCAACATGGTCTTCCCGATCGTGGCGGATGTGTTTCAGATTAATAGCACAGCCCAGGCGCTACCTGACTTTAACGATGCCAACCAAGCTCGCAAGGTCACCACAGTCTGCATGGCCGAATACGCGGTTGCACCTCGCAACTTCGACAGTGGATTCCCCGATGTCCCTGGACTCGTCGAATGGTTCGCGCTGAAGACCACGACCCAACTCGTGATTCCTGCGGATGGCATGTACACCATCCAATTGAACTCAGACGATGGTTCCAAACTCTATATCGATGGTACGCTCGTTATCGATAACGACGGTCAGCATCAAGCGGTTGGTACAGGTTCTGACGACTCGCTGACGATCGGCCGCAAAGAAGTGACTTTGCAGCTCCTCAAAGGCGACCACAACCTCGCACTCAACTACTTCCAGGGACCGCGCTTCCGCATCGCCCTTGAGTTGAAGTGGAAGACACCGGGTTCGACCAACTTCGTCTACATCCCAACTCCTTCTTTCAAATAAGCCTTTAGCCTTCGCTACGATCAGCCACCCACTCTGGGTGGCCTTTTTTATGTCCGGAATACGCGATCCGAGCCGAAACCGGAACCAATTGGCATGATATGGCCTGCGTCGCCTGAATAAGGGCTCCCCTTTCAAAAAGAGTTATTGATTGCAGAGCGAATCTTGGGGATGATCGGATCCTTGAATGTTGCGTTTATCGAGGAAAATACCCTTGGGCGCACAACTGTAGACTTTACTGGCATGATAGCAGTCTCTCGCCGGACGATTCCCGATAGCCACGTCCCTATCTCGTTACGACCCGTGTCGACATATTACAGGAGACTCCGATGATCAATCTCGATCTTTCCGAACAGCAGAAATCGATGCAAGAGGCCGCAAGAAAATTTGCTCGTCAAGAGATCATGCCGGCCGCTGCCCATCACGATCAGACGATGGAGTATCCAACTGCGATTTTGAAAAAAGCGCATGAAGCCGGTCTTCTCAGCATCTCCCTCCCCGAATCTGTCGGCGGGATGGGTCTGCCACTCGTGGATCAGATGATCATCGCCGAAGAGCTGGCTTACGGCTGTACAGCGATTCAAACCGCTATGGGCGCTAATGACCTTGCCCTTGGGCCCCTGTTGATTGCCGGCAACCCGGAGCAGCTTGAGCGTTTTGCCAAGCCGATGGTCGATGCACCCGTTATGGCTGCTTATTGCGTAACGGAGCCCAACGCTGGTAGCGACGTGGCTGCGATTTGTACGACCGTGAAGAAAGATGGCGACCACTATATTCTCAACGGTGAGAAGATGTGGATCACCAATGCTTCGAAAGCCACCTGGTACTACGTCCTTGCCACTCTCGATCCGAAAGCGGGCCACAAGGCTATGTGTGCTTTCATCGTTCCGACCGATCTTGCCGGAATTCAGGTTGGCAAAAAAGAAGTGAACCTCGGTCAGCGCTGTTCCGATACACGCGCAATCAAGTTTACGGATGTGAAAGTTCCGAAGAACTTTCTTCTTGGACAAGAAGGCGAAGGCTTCAAGATCGCGATGAAGGCTTTTGACCTTTCGCGACCCGGTACTGCAATCAGTGCGGTTGGTCTCGCTCAATGTGCTTTTGAACACGCCGTTCGTTACTCGCAGGAACGCGTGACCATGGGCAAACCTATCGCGGCCCACCAGGCGGTGGCTTTCATGCTGGCAGACATGGCTCAGGATATCGAAGCCGCCCGTTTGCTCGTCTATCGCGCGGCCTATGAGCATGATGTCGGTCGTCGTAACACCAAGTATGCGTCGATGGCAAAATGTTTTGCCGGCGACATGGCTGTACGTACGGCTCTAAATGCCGTGCAAATTTTCGGTGGCTACGGATACAATACAGAATATCCGGTTGAGAAGCTGATGCGCGATTCGAAGATTTTCCAAATCTACGAAGGCACCAATCAAATTCAACGTCTGATCATCTCACGTCAGATCATCGAAGAGAATCCATCGAAGGCGTAAGTCTTTAGCGGAAAAATTTCGATAAAAAAAGGGTCGGGTGATTGCTCATCACCTGGCCCTCAATATTTTAGGATTATGGTTTTGAAGAGCAGAGGACTTCGCCTTCCAGTGTTCTTACATAATAAGTCCTTGCTTCTGTCAAAGTGATCGTTTCCCTGGAGTTTGCCGCCTCGCGCGAGTCAATGTGAATCGTTTATTAAGGTTAAGAGAGCATTCCATATTGATGAGCTTGTCTGAGATTTTTTTTAAGAAAAATGGGCGGCCATGCGGTCGCCCATCATTCTCTTCGCTGAAACTCACGACCTTGGTCATAAGCCGCTTTGTTTACACCTCGGACGAACCATCAAACATATAACCCAGGACTCATCGGCAAAAGTAATATCTTTATTGGAAGCATGGGAGGCTATCAAGTCTATTTGCTGCGTTTTGGTGAATTGAAGTCATCATCTGTTTTGTTGATACGGTCTCCCTTGGGTGTTGTTGGTTTTTTGTGGTCGAGATCACTATCAACTTTTTTGCTCGGTTGTTGTGTTCCTGAGGTTCCTTGGGCATTTTTCGCGTCGTGCTTTTGCATACTAATACTCCTCGTTTGTTGCCAGCGAAATGCCAGCTATGGTCGAAACAGTCCCTTCACGATTCGTGCCGTTTCTATAAAAATTCCGAAAAGGCTTTACGACGCCATTTCGCGAGTTTTCAAGCGTTCCTAATTCGCTACGCGAGTGTAGGCATAATGATAAAATGAAGGTGAGATAAAACAGTCAGGCTGGACGATTATTCTTTTTGTCCGACTCTTTATGTATACAGCGAAAGCTATAAGGGGCTTTGAATGAAATGGGCGAATATTTTCGAATCCACTGCGTTCAATTTTTATGCAAGTACCAAATATATAAGACATGGGAAACGTATTATATTTAACTTAATCTGTCATGGGCAGGCCGATCCGAGACGAAAGCCTACACTTTACATGATAAATTTGCTGACTCAACATTCATTTTCTACTGTGTTCTAAGTATCTTCAGAAGAATTAAGAGAAAGGCCGACGATGATTAAAGTTCATCAATTGCAGAAGACCTATCGCATTCCCGAAAAAGACCCAGGCCTGATGGGCTCCGTGCGTTCCCTTTTCAATCGTCGCTGGATCGATCGCCATGCCCTCGCTCCCATCTCTTTTGAAGTGGCCCCTGGCGAGATCGTCGGTTTGCTCGGTGCGAATGGTGCCGGAAAGACGACGCTGATCAAGATGCTTGCGGGGATTATGCATCCGAGTGCAGGAACGGCCGAAGTACAGGGCTATGTGCCTTGGGAACGAAAGAACACTTTTAAAAAGCAGATCGCAATCGTGCTGGGGCAGAAGAGTCAGCTTTGGCCAGACTTGCCGGCGTCGGATAGTTTGCTGCTGCTTCGGGAAATCTATGGGCTTGAAATCGACGCCTATCAAAAGCGTTTGGATTTCTTCCTCGATACCTTGGACCTGAGAAAGTTATTGAAAGTGCAGATTCGGCGTCTGAGTCTTGGCGAGCGAATGAAGTTTGAGCTGGTCGCCGCGTTGATTCATGAGCCGAAGGTCATCTTCCTAGACGAACCGACCATCGGTCTCGATATCGGTTCGCAGCGGGCGATTCGGAGCTTTTTGAGTGAATACAGCCGGACGTTCAAACCGGCGATGATACTCACGAGTCACTACATGGAAGATGTTGAGGCGCTGTGTGAGCGTCTGCTGATTCTGCGGGAAGGCAAACTCGTGTACGAGGGCAGTCTCAGAAATATCAGCGAGAGCTACGCGCAAGGGCGAAACATTCGTCTCCAGCTCAAGGATGAATCGGTAAAGCGGATTCTGCTCCAGAGCTTTCCCACGATGAAAGAAGATCCGGAACAGCCGGGCCTCATGCGCATGCACATCACGCGCGATGCGGTGAGTGAGACGGTCCTGGGCATTCTTAAGATCGCACCTGTCACCGATCTCGCGGTTGAGGAAGAGGATTTGGGGAATATCATCGATAGTCTGCAAACTTCGAGGAAGGAGACGCCATGAAATGGTTCCAATCCGTTCTCGCGGGGCAAATCAGACTTCGTCTGGCCTATCCCTGGGGCTTTTGGATGAGTCTTTTGGCCGAACTCTTTATCGTCGGGGCGATGAACTGGTTCCTTTGGAATGCGGTGGTGGATTCGCGCGGCGGTGTCGGTTTTGAAGGCTATACGACCATGACCCTGGTTCTGTATACGATGATCACATCCATCCTGCGGAAGGTTCAGGTCAACTCCGATCAGTTTGCAGGGATGGCTGAAGACATCTACACGGGGGCTTTGAATAAATATCTGGTCTATCCGATCCCCTACTTTGGCTTTCGTTTTGCGATGCATCTGGGCAGTTCACTGATCAGTCTTTGCCAGTCGGTGATGGCTTTGGCTTTGTTTTGGGCAATCATGGCTCAAGGCTCGCAACCGTTGCCAGGAATTGGGGCCATGCTTCAGTTCCTGATCTTAGTCTTCGTTTCGATCGCTTTGCGCTTTGTCATCAACTCGGCAATTCAGGCGACGGCATTTTGGTTTGAACAGATCTGGGCCTTGCTCGTGCTTTTTAGTTTTTTGATCGCGCTGCTTGGCGGCCAGCTAATTCCTCTGACTCTCTATCCGGCATGGGCTCAGACGATACTTGCTTACACTCCCTTTCCTATCCTGGCGGCCTTGCCGGCTGAGGCTCTCCTAGGCAAATTGCTTTGGGGCGATTTTTTCTGGGGACTTGGGATCGGTGGTCTGTGGACTTTGGTGTTCTACGGTATGGGAAATCTCATTTTCCGCATGGGCGTACGCAATTATTCGGGTATAGGGGCCTAGTATGCGCTATTTAAGGATCTATCTCAATTTCATGCGTTTTGCAGCTTCACGGGCCATGCAATTCAGAGCCGAGCTGGGCTTTCGGATCTGTATGGACGTCGTTTTCTATGCGATCTTTCTGGGCTTTTATAAGATCATCTACAGTCACACCCCTTCGCTGGGTGGTTGGACCGAAGAGCAGGCTCTGATCTTCGTGAGCGGCTTTATGGTCGTCGATGCCCTGCAGATGACCTTCTTTGCGGACATGTATCATTCGTTTCAGATACTTTATCGGCAAGGCGCATTGGATCATTATCTGACGAAGCCTATCTCATCGTGGTTCTTCGTAGGTTTCCGCTATATAAATTTCGCGTCACTGGCGAATGTCTTAATATCGGGATCGATCCTGACTTGGGCCATCGTTCATTATCAGGGGACTCTGCATTGGTGGGCGATAGCCGTTTATATCCTGCTCTTGATTTGTGCGGCGTTTCTATACTTTCTAGTTTTGTTTTCCTTGCTCATGGTCGTCTTCTGGTGGGAAAACGCCGATGCGATGATGGCGGTTTATTTTGAAGGCGTTAACTTTGCTTCAAGGCCGCATCACATCTTCAAAGGATTCGTGCGCGGAATGCTCATGACCTTTGTGCCCTTCTCGGTCTTTGCTTCGGTACCAGCCCAAGCCTTGTTTGAACAGGTGGGCTGGATGTCGGTGCTGCATGTTCTGCTCGTTGTGCTCTTGTTCCTTGGGATCAATCTCACGGTTTGGAATTTTGGGTTGAAGCGTTATGCTTCGTCGCTCGGTTAGTTTACTCAGGAGGATCGATGAAGATCGTGCACCAGACCTTTCAGCGATCTTCCGGATCCTATAAATTGACATTGTATTTCGGCATTTCATCGGTTAGTACTAGGCCGCGCTTATGATTCATACGAAGCCAAATCCTGCAATCAAACCTTAACCAAGAGCCAAACCTATGAAATCTATCGTTAAATCCCTTATTCTGGCGTCTCTCGTTCTCCTCCCCACGGCCAACTCCAGTTTCGCTGCTGGTCGCGAAGAACTGTTAGCCAAATACCCAGGGTTGGACGGCAGTGAACGCCCTGAAAATCCAAAGATTCTGTGCCCCTTTCACCGCATGCTGGAGCGCGCAGGCATCTACGATATGTCAAAGAATGGTCCTGGTCCCCTCCTGGTGAGTGTTCTTAAAATCACTCAGGCCGCGCGCGAGCTTGGCTGCAAGGTGGTCCAATGCGGTGCCGTTGCGACGCTAGTATCCGGCGGTCAATTGACCGCTGGCACTTCAGTGTTTGGCAACGTCAATCTAGAATCTTTGCATACCGCCCTTGGCGTGGCTCATGATTGCGGGCTTACCTTTGCTAAGGGAGGCAAAGAGGTCAATGACGCTCATCGCGCCGAAACTCTCGCGGCCCTTGCTTCTCTCCAGGATGAAGACGGTCATCTGCGATTTGAAGACCTCGTTGCGGTAAAAGAAAATATTTGCGCTGTTCAAGGCGTTAAGAACACTTTCGCTGGCAAAACAGAAATAAAATTGATCTATAGTTTCCTCGGCGGAAACGTCCGTGGCTTCATCGACTACACCGATGTTGAACGCTTCCTGCATGCTGAGCTCCCGCTCACGGTTGATGCACCAAACGGCAAATAATTTCTTTTTTCCTATAAAGAACCCGGCTCAACTTTAAGTTTGAGTCGGGTTTTTTTATTATTCTGTCACGCTAGATAATGTTTAAGGCTTTTCTTTGGGAGTGAAGGCTGGGATCAGGAACTCCTTTTGGATCGTATCCATCTGCTTCCTCCAGAGTGGGTAGTCGAGGTAATTGCCTTGGTTCAAGACCACCACGAGTTGCATATCGGGATAGACGTTTAGATATTGCCCTCCGTCCCCCTCAAAGGAGAGATAGCGATGACCATCGACGTCACGCAGCCACGTGAGGTAGCTATAGTCGTCGGTGGCAGCGTGGACTTTTGTTTTGTGAAGCGTTCGGATCCATTCCGCGGGAATAACGGACTGGTTTTGCCAAACTCCATCGCTCTTGATCATGATGCCGATCTTGAGGAGATCCCTAGGGCGCAGAAACATACGCGCTGACGCTTCGGGCACAGCATCGCGCTGGTTTTGCCAGTTGTAATTCTTGATTCCCAATTTCTTAAAGAAGTTCTCGTCGGCCCAATATCGGAGGGGTTGATGCAGGAGGTTTTGTACGCAGTGAAGCAGGACGTTGGGGACTGCACTGTTGTATGTCCAAGTTCTTCCCGGACCCGTGTTCGGACGCGCGAGCAGAAAGTTCACAAAATTGTTGGAGCGCCAGAGGAGGGCGAGATCGGGGCCACCCCATTCGTTCCACTCAAAACCAGACTGCATCGTGAGAAGGTCTTCAATGGATGTTTGTCTTTTTTCTGGCGTATCAAAGCCTTTTTGATACTCGGGCAGGCATTCGATAATGGGCTTCGTGATCGGCGTTTTTGTTTGATCGAGAGCTAATCCTGTAAGAAGGGACGTGATGCCCATGTTCACCGATGCCACGTAGTGTTGGTCGAACTGAGTCCAGGTCTTTACCGGACGACTGCGGTTTCGCTTGAGGTCGTTTTCAAATTCGATGAAGTCATCGGTGCCTTTGAAATAGTTTTCATAGACGAGACCGTCCTGAGAATAGATGAGCAGGCTGTGGATGTCTTTGTAGGTGCCTGAGCGGAGTTGTTCATCGAGCTGTTGCAGCAGCTTGGTCTGCTGGGAGCTGAGGGACTCCTCCGCGATTGCGATACCGTCGGACAGATTCTTGGGTAGCAAAGCCGGAGTGTATTGGCTTGGGTTTGACTTAGGAAAATCGAGGGGTATTTCCTTGGCGACAGGGATGTACGTACAGCTAGAGTTGGAGCTGAGAGCTAAGGCCAAGAGTAGTGCTAGAGGTGATGTTCTGCGCATAGTGGCCTCGCGGTTTGGCTGGACAGGTTACGACCTGAGTATTCAGGTTTGAGTGGATGAGTACAATTGGTTTTTAGGTGGGGTTGGATCTGTGAGTGTGGGGAGTTTTGAGTTTAATGCGCTCAGAACGGGGGACTGCATCCCGAGGCGATATAAAGCACAAAGCGAATTGGTAAATACAATTTCATATTGATTCGTTTTCTCTGGCTGTTCGCGTTGCACTCCTGGGTTTTAGCGCCCCACCTTTGAACTTATGAAGAAGTGCATTGCATGCCCCAGATCGAAACCGCAATCGCCTGTAGCCTCACCCCTACACAAGCCGACCAACCCTGTCCTCGCCCGCCATCACCGTATTTCTACTCGCCTCCACCCCAAACCTTGGCCAACCCCACATTCCCACCCAACTCCAAACAAGCACAACTCTTGCTTTAACCCCCGTGACACTCCAATCGTTAGAAATCACGGGGCAATCTTATGCAACGATCCATCATTCAAAGCATCTTCATTTGCACCAGCCTTACGCTCAGCGCGAGCGCTTGCCATAAGCAAGACTCGCAGCAGTCTTCCGTGAATGCGACGACCACCGACGCGCGTCCCGACCTCGCCAATCAACCGAGCTCAGGACCCGAAACCAATGTGCCCGACAGCAAGGACCAGGTCACAACAAATCCTAACTCAGGTCGAGCGAATGCCGACTCGACCATTAACACATCTCGGGGTGCAGCGACGGTTGGTGCTTCAAACATGAATCCAAGTTCGTCAAGCAATATCCCCACCTCGGTAGACACGAGCCAAAGCAGCGAACCGATGTCGGATGCCGCTGTGGACGCCGTAGATTGCCGCGATGCGATCGCCAATGATTACGGTGGACGGACGGCGCCTAAAACCAGTACCTGTCTTCCCACGGCTCAATCTCGCATCAATAGTGGGGCAACGGATCAACGAGCGACCCGTTGAAGCTATTTGCCTGCTCTAACTCGCTGAAAGCAGACGCTTCGGCGAGTTATTTCGTTAAACATGCGAAATGTTAGGCTAATCACGGCAAATCAACATTCACATTTCACCCCTTAAAATCAAGCGCGCCTCAAAGAAAAATAAATTCAAAAAAACAACTAACCATAACCCATTTTTTACGTCTTTTTATGCCTGTTTCGCTAGGAAAATTTGGAACCCTAACACCCCGCCGCCGCTCCCATTTTCTGGCGGGAGGCGGGGTTGGCGACGAGAATGACTCATATTTTTGGTTACGCCAAATTAGCGGTAGTACATTAATGCTCAGTTTCTTCCCGCAGATTAGCCGATAAGCTAGGAGTAACGGCGATTGTGATGAAGGAGGTCTTTATGTCCAACAAAACGACCATTTCCTGCGAAGAGAATCTTGCAGACGTTGAACTTGTTGAAGGTCTCGCAGTCCTGGTTCAGGACTCGGGCAAAGTATTCCGCTGTATCACTGGGTATGACGGTCGGCTGACCTGGAAAGCCGAATCTTCAACTCGATACGATTTTCCTGAGGCCCAGCTTCAGCTCCAAGAGATTGCTTTTGAAGATGCCTCGGTAAGCAAGATGAAGAAAGTGGTCAAAACAGGCAAGATTACTTACCTACACTGATCGGCTGCGACATTAAGAGTTAAAAAACTCCCTACCCATTCTGAGGTGGGGCTTTTTTTGTCGAGAATTTGAGGGGAAAATTGACCCTGGCTCAGAAGAGCCAGAGTTATCGCGAGCGGGCAAGCTTGAGTGGATTACTCAGCAGCAGCAGGTGCGGCTTTAGCTTTTGGCTTCATGACTTTGATCAGACCTTCAGCAGCGAGAATAGCTACTTTTTCAGCGCCATTCACGACTTTGCCTTTTTGAACGACTTTGAATTTTCCTGATTTTTTCTTCACCAGGCGATAGGGCTTTTTGGCTTTCTCTGCCGTCTTAGGAGTACTTGCTTTTGCCATACTTGGCTCCTTGGGTTGAGTTTGAAGGCCATCCTAACATCATGTCCACTCAAAGCTCAAAGCTCAATGCAGCATGCGCACATACTCGAAATGCGAAAAACCCTAATTTGACCCTATCAGGGATTGAGTTGCTGCATAATAACTTGCTCTGTAACCAGATAATACTATTGATATTATATGGCAATCGATATTTATTTTTAATATTGGAGCCCAATATTCCGAAGGGAGAAACAGGCTTGTTTAAGGAGTTTTCTATGAAGCTAAACATCATGCTCATGGCCGTTCTACTCATGAACGCTGGGTGCATTAAATATAAGAAAACCTACAAGCCAGCCGGCTCTGGTGCTGAAGCTGACGTGGAATCCGCTTCAGAAGAAGGGGGCACTTCAGGCGAAGGGGGCACTTCGGAAGAGGTTGATACAGAGGCGGACACAGCGCTTGTTGGTAACGTTCTCGATACGGTCGTCGCCACTTCCAAAACGCAGGTCTTCGAAGTGGATGTCAATCTCAACGGCAAGCATAGCAAAGCCAAAAAGGTTGAGATCATCAAAGGCGAAGCGAATATCATCATCAGCAATCTGCCTGCGATCCAGAGCGGTCAGCTACGACTTGAAGTCTCCGATGGCAAGGATCTGCAGTTTTCAACCCGTCTTTCCAACGTCACTCTCAGCGCCGAGCGCGATCTGAAAGTAGTCTTGAGCAAATGCCGGCCCACTCCCCAATCGAATGAAAAAGATAAGGAAGTGACGTGTAACTGGTCTGCCGAACAACCTATGTAATCCAAGTGAAAAATTGTTCGCGGCTTTCGTTCTCAAGTGACAAAAGGTTTGTCGCTCAGTCCTCTCTCAAGGTGAATCATTATGAATAATATTTTGCGCAACCTCTTTCTAAGCCTCTTCCTCGCCTCCTCCAGTCTCGTCTCCACCAATGCCTTCGCCGATTGGACTCTCAACCTCGGCTATCATAACCCTGTCAACTCCAAGCTCGGGGTTAACTTTCTCTATTGGGGAAGCCAGTGGAACTTTGAAGTCGGTATAGGTTATGTCGACAGCGAAGTGCATGCGGACGAAGATAAGGCTAACGAGAACAAGGACGATGATCACGTTGCGGCCTCGGTAGCCGGTGATATCGACATCAAATATCGCCTCATGACAGACACATTTGCCCCCTATGTTCAAGGTGGTTTCGGAGCCTGGACGGGTGCGAAAGTCGGCGAAAGATCCGGTGCGGATGCCGACCTCGGCGGTCCCTTCGTGGGTGTCGGCTTCTTTATTGGCAAGCCGGCCTTTCATGTCTACTTTGGTGGTAACTACATGATCGATCCGGAGACGACTCAGCTCCAGGGTGGAATCGGTTTCGATATCTGAACACGATTTCTGTCAAAACTTTTGACAGATGTAAGCATTCGTACTTTATTCGCCTCCGCCCTCTCTTCAAGCTCTCAAAAACAATCTCTCAAAGAAATCGTAACTTAGCTGCTTTCCCGATTCGCCAAAAGGCGCGAATTGGGAACGGCACTGACTTTGCACCACTGAATGTGTTCCCGGGATTTCGGGTCCATCTTCTTTTCCTTGCTGCCATATGTCGGAGTTCACTATGAAGATTACTAAGACCCTTGCAATCTGTTTACCCCTCCTTGCTGTCGTTGCTTGCGGTAAAAAGAGCCATAAGAATAATCCTGCCGCAACCGCTGCTCCTACAGCCGATCTTACCGCTCAAACAGCAACGGCTCCTGCTGATACAGCGGTTGCTGGAAAGGCACTTGTACCTACAGAGACGACGAAGGGCCAGGATCCGGCCAACCAATCGACCCCTGATGTGAATCAAAATGCTCCGACACCAACTAAAGGTGAGGATAGCCCCGGCAAGGCCGGTCCTGAGTGTGAGACAGTTGTTATCGACTTTGAAAAACGTCTTGATGGCAGTGATTTCCACAAGGGCGAAAAACTCAAGGATCAATACAGCGCTTACGGTATTACCTTTCTCGCGCACAAACGCCTGCCTAATGGCCAAATGCAAACGAACGTTCAACCTATCCTCTTCGATACTGCTGAGCGTCCGAATGAAGATCAAAAAGCGGCTTACAAAGATATCGATTGCCGATTTGGTAACTGTGATGGCTTTGATTGGGATTTGACGACTGAGAAGAACAGTCGCGCTCTGATCATCGCAGAACATACCTACGATATCAATCCGAGCGATGCTATGGACTTCGTAAGCTTTCCTGATGACAATGCACACGGCGGCGTGATCAAACTATTTTTCGCAAAGCCTACTGCTCTGGTCAGCATGGATCTCATCGATGTTGAATCAAGTGATTCGAATATCGAACTCTTCAACAAGGCCGAGAATGGCGATTACATCAAGAAATCAGGCCAGCCTATCCCAGCAAAACCTGATGCAGCCGTGCAGATGCTCAGCGTTGATGACCATTCTTATGTTGATAAGCTGATGATCAATCTCTCAGGTTCTGGCGCAGTGGATAACATCAAAATCTGCGTTAAGAAATAAGACTTCGTTCTCTTTTTTCCTCCACTTATGGCTCGGACCTCTCAAGGTCCGGGCTTTTTTGTGTCCGGGCTCTGGAGTTTTCGATTTTGAGTGGGAATTAGAGAGTCCACGCGGCGGTGAAGAAAGCCTGCCACTGATAGCCTTGCGTGAGTTCGCCATCGGCCTTGCCAAAAGCGGCGGTGACGCCGGTACTGATAAGGATGCTGTCGCCGATATAGGTGTCGAAGACGACTTGCGGTTTCTGAGTCTGATCCGTAATAGAATAGAGATCCCGAATCGCGATGGTAAACCTGTCCTTGTAACCCCATTCGGGAATACGCAGGGAGCCGTAAAGAAATTTCTGGCCCGGGAAGAAGCTCCCGGGATTGAGATAAATCTGCGTGTTTTCCAGGGTCGGGACCGTGGCGATTACGCCGCGACCGAGCTGTCTTTCGTCTGGGGTCCACGCGCTCTCTTCGTAGAAAGTCTCGAGCCTAAAGTCGAGATTGCTTTCGGTGACGTAGCGAAATCCAGTAAGTCCTGCATAGACTGTTTTCGATTCGGCCTTAAGGCTTTGCTGGAACGTTGCGCCTGTCCCCGATAGAAGCGGTTTCCAAAGCATCGATCCAACGCGCGCCTGCATATCGTAGTAGACGGTCAGGCCGGTGAAAACTTCGTAGTTGGCGTAACTGCCGTAGAGGGGCTTGTCATCCTCAGCTCCCGACAGAACCAAACCCACATAGTTGGTCTGGCTTTGATCCGCAAATTCAGCCTTCATAACACCTTTTTTTCGAAACTCCGGATCAGACGCATCGCGCTTCACACCGTTGTCAAAGACTTCACTGATGAAGATGAACGTGGTTGGTCCACTGGGTGAATAATTTGCGCGCAAGAGACCGCGCCCGCGAGTTTCATAGAACGTGGTTTTGCTCAAACCCAGATCGCGAAAGAGAGGATTGGATGGACTCGCGAGTTCGGCTGGTCCCCACTGGAAGTTTTGAAGGCCCATGACGTATTGAAGCTTGCTGGTCGGCGTTCCAGCAAAATAAGCTTCGTTGAGATAGGCTTCGCTTTTAACATCAGAGGCTTTCGATGCGACGTAACCCGGAGGTGCGGGGTCGAGAGGGGTAATATCGCGGAAGTCATCGACGATGGAGGCCCGCGGTCTCAGAACGAGTTTATAGCGTTTATAAGTGCCCTGGAGTTCGGGGCGGAATTCAATCGATGCGGTTTGAACAGGCAGTTGATAGACCTGATTATCGGGGTTGGTGAGCTCTTTGGCGATCGCACCCTGCTGAACAGCACCAAGCAATTTGTAGGTCTGTTCGAAGGTCCAGTTGCCTTTCTTCTTTTTTTTCTTTTTCGCAGCCGCCACGGAAGGGCTCGATAGGCAGATCGCGATCGTGAGTAAACTCACTATGTATGGGATCTGCTTACCGGATTGGAACATTCAGGCGTTTCCTTTAAGGCGGATTGGAGAAGGCTGCTTGAATTTCAATCCTATCAGAATCATGTACTTTCCTCACTAGGCCGACGATTTTCATCTCTAGCAGAAAAAGACGGCAATTCGATTTGATTTGAAAGAGTTAGGGTCCAAATCGTTTTGATGCATAGCTGAAGTTCTGGCTCTTCAAGTCTGGTTTTTCATATGCAGTGGCCGCGAAGATGCGAAATTGTCGATTTTTAGCGTCTCTTAGGTATTCAATTCTCCTCAAATAAGAGGACGTTAATAATGAAGGCTCGTGGCGCAAAGTGGTTTTGCTTTTGCACCGCTTTCATCGTCAAACGGACTTGCCGGTTGGCCGTCAGAATTTGCTGATTTAGCCAACAAGAACAAGAGAAGGATGAAGAACATGAAAAGTATATTACGATTTCTATTCATAGGACTCCTATCCAGCACCGCTTACAGTGCTGATACAGTGGCGACGGATACGCTCGCTTGCACCAGGGACTACAATGCCTGGGGCAAAGCCGGGCGCTGCGCCTGTCCCACTGAATCGAGCTATAAGTCAAGGATTGGTCGTTGTTTGACCGGAACTCTGGAGCCTGTGATCAGCACCGGAGAGATCGCGACGGAACTCGCTGCGATTGGTGGAGAGACCTCTGGGATTGAGTTACAGACAGGCGATAATGAAAGTTACGAGCTCGTACTGCCTCTCCTCCTCAAGAAACAACTGGAGCAAGCCAACTTAAAAGGCCTTCAATATAAGGTGGAGGGCAAGCAACAGTCAATAAAATATCTTGACGAACCTGTCTTTTGCGCTTATCCATGCCTAGTAAAGTGCTGTTAATTATACATATTATGGACCATTTATGTATATTTCAGTGGGCGCTGCTGCAGAAATTCTTGGAGTGTCAATCTCCACACTGAGAAGATGGGAAAAAGAAAAAGTCCTTCTTCCCTCCTATCGAACGATCGGTGGTCACCGACGTTATGACCCAGTCAAACT
>JACMPP010000161.1 GCA_014377445.1 Oligoflexus sp. | reverse complement strand
GATTTGGGTTGATCTCTAAGGTTTCTGCCATTCGATTTGGGTTGATCTCTAAGGTTTCTGCCATTCGATTTGGGTTGATCTCTAAGGTTTCTGCCATTCGATTTGGCGACGGGCGAGCAGCTCGTCGCTGGCATTATAAGCCTCTACCCGCCACTTCTCCGCCTCATGAAACGCTTGATTTCCATCGCTTCTAAAAACCTTCCGGCCTTTCAAAATTTCCGCAATCGTCAATTTCAGTCTCTTCGTGCTGCAGCGTTGATCGCTGGCGCTTTCGGTCTGACAAAATTCGAGGTAGGTCGTGGCCTTGGGGGCGGACACGGCAAAAGCATAGGAGGCGCCCGATCCCGTGATGGCCAGGTGCAGGTCGCTAGCGATGGTTTCGACCGCGAGGCGATTCTTTTCCGCGGCATAGGGCGCGTCGAGTGACGTGAGTCCGGCGTTGTAGGCCAGAAACAGAAGGCCGAATTTCACCATGCGTTCCATACGCGTGCCATCGTCAAACTTATCCATCGTGTCATTGATCGTATGGATGTAGGGATTGTCAGCTTCCGGATTTTCAAAAGGAAAAAGAGTCGGATAGCCTTGTTCCCACCAGGATTTGTGATCGGAAGCCGCACCGGTGGGCATGGCGCCACGACGGTAAACATCGCCCAGATATTTCTTTACCCATGAAATGCCGCTGCGCGTGAGATCGAGAGTTGTAAAATCCTCCAGGAAAAAAAGCAGCCCCCCATCGGTCGGACTTTGGCTGTAGAAGGCCATATCAAACTGCAGCATCGCATCCACAACTTTATTGTTGGCTCTATAATTCGCGGCAATTTCGCGACTGCCGACCAGCCCGATTTCCTCGGCTGCATAACCTTGGAATTCGATGCTGCGATGAAAGCGGAGATGTTTGGCTTCGATGATGCGCATGATTTCAGCCAGGATGGCGATACCGGAAGCATCGTCATCGGCGCCGGGGGAAAGTGCTTCGACATTGCTGCGACTGCCTATGCTGTCGAGGTGGGCCCCGAATATGATCGTATCGCTGGTCTCACCTTCCAGGCGGGCAATGACCGAACGTTGGGGGCTGTTTGTGTGAGCAAACTCTGCGACCTTCCAGTCGGCCGCAATGAGGAGTTGGTTTTGAAAGACGGTCTGAACGGTTTGGCTCGCGTTTTGCCCTGTACTATGACGGTGGTAACGGGACGGCAAGCTGCTCAGGGTCGTGACTGTGTCGCTTATCTTGCTCAATTGAACCTCGCCCAGCAGCGTTTCGAGTTCTCTGAAATGGGCCGTTGGCGCAAAGTAAGGGGGCGTGTGCGAGACTTCGGTCGCGAGATTGTAATGCAGGGGATAGAAATCGATGCTCCCGCAGATGCCATTGGCTGCATGACTTTCGGCTGCGAGCAGATCGAGTTCCTGCATCGAATCGATCGGTGTTAAGAATTCAATCTTGCCGGGATGTAGAGCAAAGAGCTCTGTACCTTTCTTAAGAAAATCCGGACTCATCTTACTATCGCGAACCACGTAGCGGGCATAGCCGATGCGGCCGCTCTTAGGAGGGGTTTTAGAATAAAGCGCGCTTGCAAAGGACGAGCATAAAAACGGAATAAGGATCAAAGCAGAGAGCTTGAAAGCCTGCATTAAAGATCCTTCGCTTTGAGGTCGGTGGCCGGGTAGTCGGAATTTAGGTCCCAGTCGCTGGGGATATCGCTGGGATTGGGCGTGGCCACCGCCGGGTCCGACTTTTTCTTGCCGCAGGAGGAAAAGGCTAAGTATCCGAAGATAATCAAGAAAAAGACCTTCGATTGAAGTCTTCGCTGCATCGCCGCCTCCCGAGCTGTTTCTGAGATCCTTTTAGTCTAGCAGACCATTAAATTCCGGCAACTTATGCCGATAGAAAGGGAGAACGGGGGCGTCCATGAAACTAACCATAACCAATCTTTTGTTCGGAATCTTCTTGTCATCGTCGCTCATGGGCTGCGGCGCTTTAAGCGACGATACCAAGATCGAGATACAGATGTACGGCATCGCGAAGACGCCGGCGACGGCAGCTGGCGACAGGGATCCCCAGTTCCAGACCTGGGAGGTTCAGTCCATTACACTCGATGGTGCAGAACCCGCCGCACTGGTCACCGAAAGCGCGGATTTCAAAATTGTCGATCGTCCGCAGATCCTCGTCTCGCGAAACGCCAAATCCTATCTCGGGAAAACCTATACGGGCATGACCGTAGTGTTTGGTCCGACTGTGACCGGCGGCGATAATAGCGAAGACGCACTCAGCTTTACCATCAGCACGCCCACACTTGCTCTGACCGAAGCGATCACCTTCGAACAGGGCAAAAGCAAGACCTATCTCATCAAGGCTTCCTGGGAAAACACCCTCAGTACCGGCACGATGACTGAACCCACTCTCGAGATCAGTCGCCAATAATCCTCCTGTCTCCTAAGTGTTTGCCTCCTGCTTTATTCCTGTTAGGATAAAGAGGTAAAACTTAGGAGCAAGCCATGGCTAAAATCAAAGCGATCGTCGTCTACGGAGGACGCTCCACGGAACACGAAGTTTCTTGCCGCAGCGCTTCCTATATCTTCAAAAATATCGATCGCTCACGATTTGATGCCTATGCCTTCGCCGTGGACAAAGCCGGTGTCTGGCATGCACAAAATCGGAACCAGTTGGAAAAGAATATTCCCACAACTCTGCCTGTGGCTCCTCACGCGATGGGTGATGAAGACAGCAGAAAGCTTTTGGAGGCTTTTTTCAGTCGCGAAGGCAAGGTCGACAACGCGGTTGTCTTTAATATCATCCACGGCACGACAGGCGAGGACGGCTGTCTTCAGGGCTTCTTTGATCTTAAGGATGTTCCCTACGTCGGTCCTTCTCTACTCGGATCTTCGATCGCCATGGACAAAGTGGTGGCGAAACAACTCTCGGAAGTGGCCGGTGTTCCGATTGTTCCCTATCTCGCCATAAGGCAGTCGGAATGGGAGAAGAATGACGGCAAAGCGAAGGATCAACTTCTCAAAAAAGCCGAGAAAGACCTTGGTTTTCCCATCTTTATTAAACCCGCAAGTCTTGGTAGCTCGGTCGGTATCCGCAAAGCTGCGAATCCCAATGAACTTAAAGATGCTGTGTCCTATGCCTTCGAATTCGACGAGCGCATCCTGCTCGAGACTGGTATGAACGTGCGCGAGATCGAATATGCCTGTCTTGGAGGCTATGATCCCGAAGTGAGTGCGGCGGGTGAAGTGGGTGTAGAGGAAGGATTCTACAGTTACGAAGAGAAGTATTCGCAGGCGAGTAAAGCAACGGTTCAGGTGCCCGCGAAGCTTGATGATGCCCTGGCCAAACAAGGTGCGGTGCTCGCGAAGAAAGTCTTTGAAGCCCTCAATCTCTACGGACTCGCCAGGATCGATCTCTTCCTCGACAAGAAGACCAATAAGTTCTTTTTCAATGAAGCGAATACATTGCCAGGTTTTACCGTGATCTCTCAGTATCCTAAACTTTTTGAACACGCCGGCTACAGTGGGCAGCAGTTGATCTCCAGACTTTTGGATCTGGCGGTTGAACGTCGTCACAAGCTCAATCGCCTCACCCGTTCGGTGTAAGCCTATAAAAAAGGGTCCAGATGGACTCTAATAAAATTTGATGGAAGGGCCGCTTCGGCCCTTTTCTTATTTGACAATCACAAAAGGCGCGGAACGACCGGGGAGAGCCAACTTTTTCTCTTTGGAGATGTCCTCACCGGTCATCAGCTCAAGCAGGCTGCTGCTATCAGGAAAGTTTTCATTGAGCATGAACTCCGGGTCTTTAGCGCTTTTTGGATTCAGTGGGTTCGGGTGAATGGATCAGATTTTAACCATTATATAATGCCGCCACGGCGCGGGATGGCCTTCAATGGTGTGGGTTTCATCCTCAGGATTCAGAAAATCCTTGAGGCTCTTCACATCTGCCCAGGGCGTTGCCCTTTGTTCGTGCGAGTCGAGAGGCGCGCTATAAAACGGCTTCTGTTGACTGAAGCCGGCCCGGCGAATCCAGTTTTGCAGACAACTCATGGTTGGCAGGAACCAGACACCTGTGGCGCCCGCGTAACGATTGGTCGGCGTGAGTGAGACGCAGTCGTCGCCGGATATGCCCTGACAATCGATGATGATGCGCCCCTTGGGCTTCAGGGCGATACGCATCTTGCGCAAGAGGCCAACCGGATCGGTGTGATGATAGAGTATGCCCATGCAGAGAATAAGATCAAAACTCTCGGGGAAAAGATCGACGTGCTCCACACCGAAGAGTTCGAGGCTTATTTCGGGTGTGGGATAAATATTTTGCATGAGCTGATGATTGAAGTAGTTGATAGGCATAGGTTCGAAGCCTATGACATTCTTCGCCCCGAGAGCTCGCAGATGGTACATGTAGTAACCGTTGTGACAACCGATGTCGGCCACGACATTGTCTTTCACTTCGCCCAGATAGGGCAGAATTCTTTGCCACTTGATATCCGAACGCCACTCTGCTTCAATCGCGTGACCAAAAATCTCGTAGGGACCTTTTTTCCAGGGGAGAAAAGCCTTCAGACTTTCGCTCACACGCCCCGCTTCCTCTTCATTCAGATCTTCGGCCGAACCAAAACGAACTCGATCGCCCTCGATGCTGAGCCTGCTTGCACGAATGCCTTCGACACCTGCAGCGCCTTCGCGCCAGCGTTTCCAGCGCTCATCGCCGAGTCTCTCATTGAGTTGCGTCCGGAGTTCGAGGAGCCTGTCGCGATCGGCGCGCGGGCCTAACAAAGACTCCCAACTTGGAAGCATGCTCAATATCCTTTCATCGCAACGAGCGTCATGAAGTTGTTCCACTTCATAACGGATTCGATATGATCGAAGCCGGAGAGTTTAAGAGCTTGGCGATGCTCGTCCTCAGTGAAGGGAATAAGCACGTTTTCCAGCGCTTCCTTCTTCTTTTCAATCTCGGTTCGACTGTAGCCCTGCTTTTCTTTGAATTGCTCGTAGAGATTGGTGCTGAGTTCCTGGAACGAAGGGGAATTCAAGCGAACCTTCTCGCTGATCATTAAAATGCCGCCGGGAACGAGCGAATCGAAGATGCGCTGGAGTAGTGTATTGCGCTGACTCACGGGCAGGAATTGAAGCGTGTAATTGATAACGACAGCAGATGACTTCGGCAAAGCGACAATCATCACATCGCTGCATTTCAGGGTGAGTTGATGGCGGGAGGGCAGGTCGCTCAACTTGTCCTGAGCTCTTTCGATCATCGCCTGACTGCTATCGATGGCGAAGAATTGTGCGGATTGATCGAGGCGATGCGCGATATGATGCGTCGTGGTTCCGGTCGAACAACCGATATCGATAATCGCCGTGCCTGGCTGATAGAAGTGCAAAACCCAGTCGGCCGTGAAACGTGTGACATCGCGATAGAGGGGTATGGAGCGCTGGACCATATCATCGAAGACTTCGGCGACTTCATGATTGAAGGCAAAAGGTTTCGGGTAGTGGCGACCAGCAAATATGTCGTCATTATGGCTAATTAGCTTCAATTCGACTTGGGGGCGATCCATGGTAAATTCCTCTCAGCAGCAGAGCTTGACCGCGAAAGCTATCATGCCAAGTCAAAAAAGAAAATACTGTTCAGCCTTTCATGGACAACTGTGGCAAGACGTAATACAAAGAGCCCGCGAGGGGGAGCATTATGCGCGTATTATCTCAAATTACTGGCCGCCCACTGGATGCGATAACCCTGAGGGATCTGGCTGTCCAATGCGTAATTGGGGTTCATCCTGAAGAAAAGATCCGCCCGCAGGCCTTGCGTCTCGACGTGCGTCTATACCTCGACACGGCCCCCGCCGCTATGAGCGGCATTCTCTCGCGAACAATTGACTACTCCTTAGTCGCCAAGCAACTCAGTTTCATCCTGACTCATTCACGATTTCGTTTGCTCGAAAGCGCGGCCGAGGCCTTGGCCCTTTTTCTTCTGACACCCCCTCAGGATGATCACCCGATCATTCAGGCCGTGGATATCGAAATTAAGAAACCCGAAGCTCTGGGCGGCTTAAGCGAACCCTCGATCCGTATCTTCCGTGACCTCGACAATCGTCCGGTCTGGCAGCAAAAAGAGATCGCAGCTATAAGCAACATCCTTTTCCAGGTGCCGGAAGCTGTGATTGAACGCATTGTCGTGGCCCCGGGCCAAACCCTGATTATGGAGCTGGGCTCCGGTTTAGCACTCATGACCGAATCCTACGGTTTCACCGTCAACGATAAAATCGTTACGGCTGGCACCAGTCTTCCCGCTCATCAGGCGGTTTCGATCAGCAATAGCGACGAGCGCCCTAAATCCATTATCGCGGTTACCTTCCGTGGTCGCGATCGTCATCCAGGCCAAGCGGCTGAACGTCTGCACTGAAATCTACGATTAAGAAACCGAGGACCTCATGCAAGAATTGCTTCAATCCCCACGCACGCCCCACCTTCTTCGAATCTGGGCGGATCTTTCGCAACAGAAAGAACTGCCTCAGCTCGATCGTTGGTTGGTCGCACGAATGAAGCAGGACAAACGTTTTGGTTCACGGGACCGCCGCTGGTACAGCGAAGCGGTGTTTTCCGCCGTGCGCTGGGCGATGCCCCTTCTGGATTCACGCGACGAGAGCCAGAATCTTGCACCGAAAGCCGCCTGGAATGTCGTGCGGGCGCTTCCTCCTGAGCAACTCTTCAGTGAGCTTGGCAAGTTTGCCGAGACTCTCCCTGCGGGAGGCCTTGCATCAGCCGGTCTATCAGGTTGGTTTGAAAAATCCTTGGCGCGCCGCGTTGAGCTTTCCCGCTGGAGCGACGAACAAAAAGAGACCTTTTTGAAGGCTCAAAATCGTCGGGCACCGCTGTGGCTTCGTTTGAACAAACCCGGGCACAAGGCGCGTGTGGAAGCCAAGCTTAACGAATTAGCGGTTGCATTCAGTTGGCATGGTAGCAGCCTCAAAATCGAAACGGACAAAAACCTTCAGCAAACCCCTATTCTGGAAGAGGGTTGGGCTGAAGTTCAAGATTATGGCTCTCAACTTCTGGGCGAAAAAATTCCTGTCGAAGGCGCTGCCCAGATTTGGGACTGCTGTGCCGGTGGGGGAGGCAAGAGTCTACAACTGGCGGCGCTTTATCCCAAAGCCCAGATCTATGCCTCGGACATTCGCGCCTATAAAAGCACGGAAGTGTCGCGTCGTGCGCTTCGGGCCAAACTCCCCAACGTCACGCCCATCACCTGGAACGGCGGCCGCCAGCTCGACCTTCCGCGATCGGTGGGCAAGGGTTTTGACATCATCGTCGTCGATGCCCCTTGTTCGGGTTCCGGCACATGGCGCCGCAGTCCGGATGGCCGCTTTCGTGTCTCAGAAGACATGATCAACGATCTCCAGATTCTTCAGCTCAGCATCGTCGAAAAAGTGCTGCCTTTCCTCAAACCAGGGGGGCAATTGATCTATGCCACCTGCAGTTGGTTCCCAGAGGAAAACGAAGATGTGACGGCCAAACTTCGTGAGTCACTGCCTCTCACGCTGGAAGAAGAAACGATCTGCGGTTTGCCCGACGCCGATTCTGACTGCCTCTTTCTTTCCCGCATGCGCAAATCCCGCTGAGTTTTCTCAGGGCCGAAGTCTCACACGATTCGGCCTTCAAATTTCCCCCCTAGTTCTTAACTCCCACTCACTCAAACTCAGGCACGATCAGGGCGACGTAAGCCCCGTCAATTGACCCTAAGACCCTGGAATCGAGGCTTTTCTCTGTATTTCTCAACAGAGAAAAGGTATCTTTGGCGTCCTCTGCTCGATATGTATTTGCGATTAGGTAGATAAGGGTCATTTCATGACAAAGATTCGCACCTGTCTCTTCGGTTTAGGTCACATGGGCCGCAATCACCTCCGCGTTTTGCAGGAAAATTCGCGTTTTGAGCTCGTGGCGGTGATCGATCCCGTGACCGATGCCCTTCCTGCCAATGCGGAAGGCGTTCCTTTACTCAAGCAGTTGCCGGACGATCTCAAGTTTGAACTGGCTGTCGTCGCAGCACCGACCGAACTCCATTACTCTCTCGTCACCGGACTTCTTCAGCGCGGACACCATGTCTTTGTCGAAAAACCGGCGGCGAGCACTCATACTCAAGCCAGCGAACTCGTGGCTCTGGCCGAGACCAAAGGACTGCGTCTCGCAGTCGGTAATATCGAACGTTGCAACCCAGTCGTTGGCGCTCTGCGTGGCGTCATTCAAAGCGGTATTCTCGGTCGCCTCGTCCATCTCAATGGGTTGCGGGCCGGAGGTTTCCCTCGCAACGTGAAGCCGGGCAACAACGTGATCCTCGACCTCGGCGTTCACGAACTCGATCTTTTCCGCATGATCCTGGGCCCTATTGATATCGTGCATGGGGTAGGGCATTGCACACAGGCCAGCTCGATCTATGATGCGGCGGAAATTTCTGTTCGATCGAAGACCGGTGTGACGGGAACCGTGCATGTGAACTGGCTCACGCCGCAGCGCATGCGTTCCGTTCGCGTGACAGGCAGCGAAGGCCTTTGTCTCGTAGATTACATCGCCCAAAGCTGCGAACTCTTCGGTCACAATCTTCAGAAAAAGAATACTCCTTTCACGGATCTGAACTGGACGACCGATGCCAATGGCCTCGATACGGCGCATGTTCCTGTCGTAGCCAAAGAATCGCTGAAAGAGCAGCTTGATCAACTCTTTCTCTACCTTGCCGGCAAGCCGCACATCCTCGCAGTCGGTGCCGAACTCATCGAGTCCGTTTCGCTCGTCGAGCAGGCCGAAAAGCAAGTGGCCATGGCCCACGTTCTGCCCTTTCACGACCCGCATCCTGAGCGCAAACTATGAGTCTGAATATATTCGTTTCAGCTGGCGAACCCTCGGGCGATCTCCTGGCCGGAGAGATGCTTGAACATCTCAAAGAGCTATTGCCGGAAGCCAAATTCTTTGGCATCTGTGGAGAACGGATGCGCCGGGCCGGCTGCGAAGAACTTTTTAGCATCGAAGAACTTTCGGTGATGGGCTTCGTTGAAGTCCTTAAACACCTTTCGTATCTCAAGCGACTTGAATCCTCTCTTCTCGAAGAGATTGAAATTCGAAAGCCGCAGATTTCCATACTCATCGACTATCCGGGCTTTCATCTCCGCCTGGGCGATGCTCTGAAACTGCGTGGGAGCTTTGTCTTTCAATACGTGGCTCCCCAGCTATGGGCCTGGGCCTCGTGGCGAACAAAAAAATTGAAAGCCAGCACGGATGAAGTGCTTGGAATCATGCCCTTCGAAGCTGATTTTTTCCGGCAGCGGGCGGTGAACTACAACTACGTGGGCACGCCCCAGGTCGATCGGGCGTTGGCTGCCTCGGGCGACCGGGCCCGTTTTGGTCTCGATGCCTCGAAGAAAATCGTCGGCTTTTTTCCCGGCAGTCGCCGCAGCGAAATTCAAAAACTTCTCCCGCGCATGCTGGCAGCACGGGAATCCTTGCGACGCCTCGATCCGAATTTACATTTTGTGCTATCGGCCGCACCCAATCTTTCGCTCACGCTTTTTGCCGAACAACTCGGTGTCGTCCTGCCAGCGCCGTCGATCGAAAGTGAAGATCTGAAGGTTTTTGAGCTGGGCGATACCACTTTGGTCCAAGGTCAAAGCATTCACCTCATGAAATGCAGCGACTCGGGCTTGGTCACCTCCGGAACGGCAACTTTGGAGTGCGCACTGGTTGGCACGCCAATGGCCGTAGGCTATGTGATGCAAGGCCTGAGCTACCAGATAGCGAAACGTTTTGTGAAACTCCCTCACATTAGCTTAGTGAATCTTGTGGCGGACTATGGTCTTGTCAAAGAATTTGTTCAAAATTTCACCGGTGACGAACTCGCGGCTGAACTCCTCAAACTGATCCGTGATGACGTCTATCGGGAGGGTAAGAAACAGGAGCTAAATGCTCTCAACCAAAAGCTGAAGGGCAATCTCGCTCAAAAGGCGGCAGAAGCTATCGCTTCGTGCTATAGGGATGGCTTACCCGGATCGCGGCATTTACAAAGCCTAAAGCCGGCAGCTTTGGAAAAGACTACAAGCAAATAAAGTACTTGCTTTTTTTGGCCTTAAGCTCTACCAAATTGCACTCTGGAAGCCTTGTACGTTTTTGATGAAACCCGGGATATTTCGCATTTTACGAGCCTTACGCTTGAGCGAATTTTCAGGCACTCGAATCCGGACACGAAGAGCTTGTCGCAAACGGCGCGCTTTATTCGGCAGGTCCCGCACTCAACAAAAGGACAACCTTATGAAAAATGGTTTGCTAGCCTTGGGTCTCGTTCTCGCCTCGTTGCCAGCCTATGCGAAAGACACACTCGTGATCTTGTCGCCGCACCGTAAGTCGATCCAGGATGAATACGTCCCGGCCTTCGTTGAATACTACAAAGCCAAATTCAAAACCGATGTCCAGGTCGATTGGATCGATCAGGGTGGAACGTCGGATGATGTCCGCTTTCTTCGGGCAAAATACGGCTCCAATCCCAAGTCGTCGGGCGTCGATATTTTCTGGGGCGGCGGCACCAGCGTGTTCGTCGACTTGCAAAAAGCCGACTTCCTTGCGCAATACAAGCTTCCCAAAGAGCTGAAAGCTCAGATTCCCGAGACCGCATCGGGCGTGCCGCTCTACGATAAAACAGAATCTTGGTATGCATCGGCTCTATCGTCTTTCGGGATGTTCTATAACAAAAAAATTATGAAATTTGATGGTGTGCCCGATCCCAAGTCTTTCAAAGACCTCGCTGGACCGGCTTACCTCGGCAACATCAGCCTTTCCGATCCGCGTCGTTCGGGAAGTGCAAATACGATGAATGCTATTATTATTCAAACTGAAGGTTGGTCCAAAGGCTGGGAGCTACTTCACGAACTCGCCGGTAACACCCGCACCTTCACGCACTCCAGCAGCGATCCCATCAAAGCCGTTGTGTCGGGTGATGTGTCGATGGCTATGGCGATCGATTTCTATGCACTCGCGAAGATCGGTGACCTTGGCAGCGACAATCTCGGTTTCGCATTGCCGTCCGGTCAGGCCGTTCTTGATCCGGATCCTATCTCTATTCTAAAAGGCGCTCAGAACCGTAAGGTTGCTGAACGCTTCGTCGATTTCGTTCTGTCGGTCGAAGGCCAGAAGCTTCTCCTCTTGCCTAAAGGCGTACCTGGCGGTCCACAACAGGCGTCTCTGGGTCGTATGTCGGTCAATACCGAAGCCTACAAAGAAACCGAAGGCAAAAGGATCTACAAGCTGAACCCCTTTACGCAAAAAGGGTTCATCCAACTTGACGTTGAGAAAGCCTCCAAATTGCAACGTGTTTTCAACGACTTGGCTGGAGCTATGCTCGTCGATACGCACGAAGATCTGAAGAAAGCCTGGACCAAAATCATCAAAGCGAAAAAGCTTGATCAAGCGAAGCTTGCAGAATTTGGTAAGGTGCCGGTCACTGAGGACGAATTCTACAAAATCACTGAAAAGTGGGATAACGAAGTCTTTAGAAACGAGACGATCAACGCCTGGGTGAGCTTTGCGAAAGCGAAGTACAAGAACGTCCAGTAATCAACGCAGTCGCTAAGAGAGAGGCCTCAGTCTTGAGGTCTCTGGTTCGCAGAGATATATGAGAGCCTCAGCATTTGCTTGAGGCTCAGGCTTTTCGAGACGTGCATAACGAATTTGCGGGAAATCTATGGAAGTCGTATTTAAGGGCATCTACAAGCGTTACGGTCAGGTGACTGCCGTTCACAACCTCAATCTTAAAATTGAAAAAGGTGCCTTGCACTTTCTCCTGGGGCCTTCCGGCTGTGGGAAAACCACGACTCTCCGGATGCTCGCAGGTCTCGAAGCTGTTTCTGAAGGCCAGCTCTTCTTCAACGGCAAGGACGTTACCAAACAACCGGCGGTCGAACGTGGCATCGGCATGGTTTTCCAAAACTATGCGCTCTGGCCGCACATGACTGTTTACAAAAATATCGAATACGGCCTCAAACTCCGTAAACTCTCCAAAGAAGAAATCAAACGTCGTATCGATGAAGTCGTCGCGATCACGCATCTCGGTAACTTCGTCGATCGTTTGCCAGGTCAGCTCTCCGGTGGACAGCAGCAGCGCGTGGCCCTCGCCCGTGCCCTCGCGATTCGCCCGAACGTACTTCTCCTGGACGAACCTCTGTCGAACCTCGATGCGAAGCTGCGTATGGAAATGCGGGACAATATCCTTCGTATTCACAAGCAGACCGGTATCACCACTCTCTACGTAACTCACGATCAGCGCGAAGCGCTGTCCATGGGCACGAACGTTTCGGTTATGCATGCGGGACACCTCATTCAAACCGACAATCCCCGCACCCTCTACACCACCCCAAAAACAGCATTTATCGCTGGTTTCATCGGTGAGACGAACCCGGTTGATGCAGTCGTTGAATCGGTCAACGGTTCCGAGACGACGGTTCGCACCTCGTTTGGTCTCTTGCGATCGACTTATCAGTCCGCGACTTTCAACGCGGGAGACAAAGTGAGTTTGAGCCTTCGTCCGGAAGCGATTCACATCGACTGGACCAAATCGGGTACTGGCGAAAACTACTTTATGACCAACGTCGAACACCTCACTTACCTCGGTGAGTCGGAGCAGTTCCTCCTGCGCGCAGCAGGCGGCCATTGCCTCAAGGTCAACTTCTATCACGCGCCTGATCACAGCTTCCATGAAGGCAGTGAAGTCGGTTGTACAATCGATGCCTCCGACGTGTTGGTGTTGCCACCTCAAGATATGGGGCCATCCACTTGATACAAAGCACAAACGAAGAAGCCAGCGCCTGGCGCCGTAAAGTCTCCGACTTTGTGGGCTACGGAACTGTGGCCGTGACCATCGGAATTTTGTTTTTCTTCCTGGTGCTGCCGGTTTCGGTCATCATGGCGAGAGCATTTTTCAATAATGGCGAATTTACCTTTCGCTACTTTCCCCTGCTGTTCTCCAACGAACTCCTCATGGGTTCGATCTGGAACAGTGTTCTGATCGGTATCGTCGCGACGATTTTTACGACGATCCTGAGCTTTCCGCTCGCATTGATCAACGCGCGCTTTGACTTTAAAGGCAAAGCCCTGCTTTCCGGCCTCCTGCTGGTTCCTATGGTGATGCCGCCCTTCGTGGGTGCGATTGGTATCATGCGCTTTTTCGCGCGCCGTGGATCGGTCAACCTCACACTGATGGACATGGGTTGGATCGATACACCTATCGACTGGCTGGGTCCGGACAATATGTTCTGGGCTGTTGTCATCCTTGAGGTGCTTCACCTTTACCCGATCATGTACCTCAACCTTACAGCTGCTCTGGCCAACGTTGACCCAAGCGTCGAAGAAATGGCCACCACTCTCGGCGTTCCGAAGTGGAAGCAATACCGTGATATCGTCTGGCCTCTGGCTCGTCCAGGCTACTTTGCCGGCGCGATTATCGTCTTCATCTGGGCTTTGACCGACCTGGGAACACCTTTGCTTGTGGGTTACCATGAAACGATCCCGGTCCAGATCTTCAACATGATCACCGACGTCAACGAAAACCCCGTGGGTTATGCCCTCGTCTTTCTCGTCATCGTCATGACCGTCTCCTTCTTTGTCATCTCCAAAAAAGCCCTCGGCGGCAAGAAATACGAGATGATGGCCAAGGGCCATGTGAGCAACGAGAAAAAACACCCGTCCTGGTGGGGCTATCCCCTCATCTACGGTCTGGTCGGCGGAACAGCGTTCATCGCGCTACTCCCGCACCTTGCTGTTCTCATCACGGCGATCTCGGATAAGTGGTTTATGACTCCACTGCCCGAGCAGTATACGATGGAACATTTTAAACAGGTCTTTGGCACCGACCTGGCCTTCAACGGTATCAAGAACAGCTTTTTCCTCGCGGGCCTTTCGACTCTCGTCGACCTGGTTCTTGGTCTTCTGATCGCCTACGTCATCGTTCGCAAGCTCGTGCCTTTCACCGGCGCGCTCGACGGCCTCGTGATGATTCCCCTGGCTTTGCCGGGTATCGTTCTCGCTTTCGGTTATGTCGTGACCTACTCTGACACGATTCTTGATCCTTTGCACAATCCAGTGCCTCTTCTGGTCATCGCCTATGCGATTCGTCGTCTCCCTTATATGGTGCGTTCAGCGACCGCGGGTCTTCAGCAGATGAGCAGTTCCCTGGAAGAAGCCTCGACCACCTTCGGTGCCTCGCGCTTCCACACGCTGCGCAAGATCACTGTGCCTCTCGTCATGGCCAACCTTATTGCGGGAGCGCTCCTTTGCTTCTCCTACGCAATGCTTGACGTCAGCGACAGCTTGATCCTAGCGATGAAAGAACGCTTCTATCCGCTTACGAAGGCCATTTATGTGCTCTTCCTCGAGCAGGGAACCGGCGAACTTGTGGCCAGTGCCCTCGGTATCATCGGTATGGCAATCCTCATCGTCTGCATCATGGGATCCAGTCTGGTTCTCGGCAAGAAGATGGGCGAGCTCTTCCGCTCCTAATTTCACACAAATCAAAAGCGGCGGAATCGATTCCAATCGGGTCCGCCGCTTTTTCTTTTCATTTAGAATTGTCTGGGAATGGCCTAGTAGGCTCTAGAAGCTCTTGGCGTGATCGGCAAAGGCCTTCATCATGCGGGGTAGGTTCACGGCCACCAGAGCGTTGGTGATAGACTTGGGAGCGAAGAGTTTGATCTCTACTTCCAGATCGTAGTTTACCTTGCATTGCTTTGGTCCCATTGGCGTTATGGTCCAGCGGCCTGAGTTCTTCTTGAAGAGGCTGCCGTCTTCAAGCTCCCAGGAGACGCTCTCCGGGCTCTTCATTTTCATGCCCAGCGTGTATTGAAAGGTCTTGATCACAGTGACGCTGTACTCAATGCTGGCTGAGGTCGGCGTTACACTCTTGATTTTAATAGCGCCCACTTCGGGTAGGATCTCAGGATATTTTTTAAAGTCGGTCACGGATGCATAGTACTGCTCTGCCGAGACATTGAAGACTTCCTCACGTGCTGCTCCTGCCATATC
>JACMPP010000160.1 GCA_014377445.1 Oligoflexus sp. | reverse complement strand
TTATTGAGGAGCTTCACATTGAATAGCCGCTGGAACGGAATTCACAGCTTGCGCCATGTACCAAATTCTCATTCCGGTGCAGGCACGTATAAATAGTTCGGCTGTTGCTTTCATAAAGGAGCTGATGAGCTTGGGGCTGGATATGCGAGCAAGGAAGATAACGGTGAGGGTTCAGAGTAAAGCGTCAGACTAACTTTGACAGTGCAACGGAAACGCCTCGTGACAATGGTCATGAAACGCTACAATAGGCCGTCTCTAACAGCCCATCAGCTTCACTCACCGACCTTTCGTAGAGAGCTTCCTGAACTCATCAGTTCACGCTTAATCGAAAGCAACCTGTCATTTTCGCGAAATTCCGGCATTAGCCTTGTCGTAGGAGATCATGCCTTCGCCTTCGAGGAAAAGCTCCGGACCCTTGCTCGAACGATTATTCAGCTTGATTTCGTCGATGACCGATCCCTTCAGGGTTTTAATCGTTACGACTGGGCTGTTACCGCGTGTGTTCACATAAATCAGGCCGACGTGATTGGCTATACCGATATTCACGATATTAGTATTACCCCTTACAATGACGCAAATGGCTTTGACGAGGTCGGTTGGCGCCAAGGCTTTGAGATCTATATCGACGACGCTGTGGTTACCTGTAACCTTAACGGCCAGGGCTTGGCCTTGGCTCAATTCTATGTGTTTCTGATCGCCAGTCACCTTAATGTGTTCCATCGCCACACCTGAGATCTCAGCGCACTCTTGGTCATCATCATCGCCCTTGGTGTCGTCGGACTTCTTCTCTTTGATCTTGTCGTTATTGGATTTAGAATCGATCGTGCTGGACTTGGAATCGGTGGTGCCAATCTTCGCATCGCTGCTTGGCCCTTCGACTGTACTGTCACCACTGGGAGCCGCGTCGCCTTTCATGCTGACCCTGTAAGCCTGAGCAGCCGTTCCTGCAGCTTTGAACTCGGTTTGGTCGCAGGCTACGGATAGAGTGGCGATGAGTATTACTGAGAATAAGGTTTGAGTCTTCATTTTTACCCCGATAGAAAGTTTGGTAGTGGCCCAAATACTAATCATCTATCGGCGAATGTCAGGCTTTTACCTAAAAATTCTCACAAAACTATGATTAGACAGAGAATAATCAAGGTCGTTTCAAACCTGTAATTTAGAGCCTTTTGAGTCTGCGATTATAGACCAAGCCTCACTCAAAAAAAAGGTGCCTCCCGAATGGGAAGCACCGGAGAACCATTATCCAATCAGAGAGAGTTATTCCACTTCGGCGTCAGCGACGTCTTCGCCAGCTCCAGCCTTTTCGTTAGTGTCGAGGACTTTATCGCCATCGAGGTCCTTGCCAAAATGCGAATTGACCTTGATGTTGTGGTGCAGTTTTCTCATCAGATCGCGATTGCTGCGCTTGCTGATGTAAATTGTTCCATCCGAATCGACCGTGGCGGCCTTTAGATCGATGCCTTCGAACCATTTGGACAGGTCAAAATCGATCAACATTGCGTTGTCGATTCCAGGAGCCACCGTTATCGCTCCTTCACCAGAAAGACGGAAGTTGAGGGCGACGTGCCAATCGATGGCAAAGGGGACCTTGACGCCTGCTTTGAGAACTGTTCCGCGTATAGCAAACACATTGCCAAGAATCGCTTCCCCTTCTGCGGCGCTGAAATTTCTTTTCATTTGAAATTCGATCCGACGGTAGCTGCCGTCGATCAGTTTCGTTTCGGGAGCGTCTCCCTCTATTTTGCCAGCTATAGCATCGAAGACAAACGGTCCGGTGAATTTGGTTGCCTTGTCGCGCGCGCTTTCTTTCTTAATGGCATTTTTCTCTTTAGAATCGAGTTCAGCTGCCTTGGCTTTTATCTTGGCGGCTCGCTCCGCGCGAGTCTCCTCCTCTGATTTTTTAACAAGAGATGCGCCGTCGTCACCAGTCTCGACTTCGGCTTCCTTACTTGAGACTTTCTCTTCGTCTTTTTCCATCGTTTCTAAGGTTTTTTCATCCGTGCTCTGTTCTTTCAGTACCTTCACTCGAATCTTAGCTAAGTTGAATTTAGCGTAAGTCAATTCTATGTCTGTTCCAATCGCTAGTGTCGTTGCATTAGCGAGGCGCAGACCCATTGATTTTAGGCTTGCGAAGTTGAGATTCATGGTTCCATTCGTGCCTGTTGAATCAGCTGGTGCACTTTCGGCTACGGAGAATTCAGGAGCCGTCTCTGATTTGCTGTCAGAACATGCGGACGACAATGCAAGAGCGGTGAAGCAGGCCATGATTTTGATCTTTGATTTAGACATGGTGATAAGTCCCCTTTTGATAATGAGGTCGGTCCATCTGAGCACCCCATACACAAATCTTTTCGGTGTCGCTGAGCTAAAACTTTAATTTTTTTATGCATCTTTCAAAAATATCAGTCCCTTATGCCTGAAAAAAATACACAAGAAGCTGCTCAAGCTCGGCGCCAATCTGCCGATAAGTAATCTCTGAAGACTGAATCCCAGGGAGCGTGAGAGATTGCTTAAAAGTGTAAACATCATCAAAGATGCCCTAGAGGGAACAAAGCCGAGTTCTTATCTCGACTACCGACTGTTTCTCAAAGCTCTTTATGTTTACGGCAAGACCTATAGCCGAGGCTATACCTATCAGGCTTTCGCCGAGGACCTCGGTTTTAACGCGACTACTGTCATGCATCAGGTTGTCAATGGATATCGTCCCCTGAGTGTCAAGGCTGCCATGCAGGTAGTCAAACGCTTCGATCTCGATTCGAGTGAAGCCCAATACTTTCTAACACTCGTAGTCTTCTGCAATGCTAATTTTGCCTAGATTGCGATGTCTGAATTGCCATATCCCTAGTATTTGTCCGACTGCATTTCAGCCTGTATTTAAAGTCATAGGCAAGGTCCCTAAATTGCGAAGCTAATCAGTTTCTCTCTAGAAATGAATGTCAAATCCGAGAAGGCTATTAATGCGGCACACTGGATGCACTTTCTTTAACTTAGAGGTAATTTATGCGATCGACCCTTAAATTGGCACCTGTCGTCTTTCTTATGACAATCGCTTGCGGCGAGACCACAGCTTTCAAAGAAACAGAACTGGGACGCTTTGAACTCGCTGTTGAAGACAGTACCGATACCGAAACATCGGGTGATAGCAGAATTCCAGTCGATCCCATTACGGCTTCGCCGGAAGCGGACTCCATCGCTGTTAGAGAAGGGCCTGACAAGGAAAAAATTTACAATTCGAAAATCGAATCGGTTCTAGCAAAAGTATCGAATGACAAGGGCAAAGTAGAAAATAATACACCGAGTAGCAGTGGTATCGTTAGCAATACCAGCTCAGCAAGCGGCAGTGGTTCGGCAAGCGGCAGTGGTTCGACAGGTATCAAAGGAGGTAAACCTGAGGGACAGGCAACTCAAGCTGGTTCGAGCTCTGGAATTGAAGGTGAAAGTGGTGTGACGGACGAGCAGACTAGAAAAGTGTGTTCGGATCTCTTTCAAGGCAAAGCAAAATATATTAAAGTCATAAGCTCTACGGACACAATGTCAGCTTTCCAAGCCAACTCAGAGACTGTCATCGCCGTACGACTTTCGGGCAACTTCGCGCGCTTCGTGCTGAATGTAGGCGGGTCACAGAAACTTGCAGGACTCTGCATAGTAGCGGCCGGCAATCAATCGACCACAGAGATTACGAGCTCAGCGAATATGGGACATATCGTTTATATAGGCCGGGGCAATCAATCAAAGGCAACGTTTACTTTTAATGGAGGAACTCTTGATTCCGCTTACGTTAACCTCAAAGGCAACGATCCAAAGGTCACATTTCATGGAGTCGATGCAGCCGTGTGTGGCACATTCTTAACTTCCAAATCAGGTAGCAGCGTAACTTGTAACTAATTTAGAGAAAATCCTAAAAAGTTGACCAGAGTAAGGCCTCTACAAGTTTACACTTACTCTGGCCAAAGCCTAAATTCCGCTCGGTGGCGATTTAATCCAATCGATTAGATCGCCTTTGCAATCTTAATCTTCACTTTGTCACCAATCTTTGCCTTCTCTACAGTCCCAACCAAATCTCCGGCCTGATCCACTCCAGCCGAGCCATTCATGTCGAGAAGCGCTTTAAAACGAAGATTCTTCTGAGCAGGTCCGCCGTCCATCACCTGTAATTTCTTCTAATTTTCGCCTCCTCAGCCAAATCTATGGGCGAGTTCCGGTTCCGGGAGTCCACCAAGCTTATGATACAAGGCCAGTCTAATGGCTTTGTAGCTCCGATATCCATACGCTTTTCTCGTAGAAGCTTCAGATACTCCTAAAATCTCAGATTTGGTCGCCAGCTGCACTATACAATCCCTAAATCCATTCTATACATGTACGGCACTAAATTAAGCCGAAGGGCTTCTTTTCTTCCGTGCATCTGATCGGCTTAGCCATCTCCTTCGCCTTTTTCGTAGTCCTTGTCGTTGGGGTGATCGTGATCATCGCCCTGGGGGCTTTGCCTTTCGACAAGACACTTTTCCAAGCTCTGCATGAAACGATAAGCAGGAGGGCAAGGAGCGGAGGCGATGATCACGATCACCCCAACGGCAAAGCAAAAGGCTACGGCAAAGGCTAGGTCTAGGCCAAAGTTCTTAGCTTAGTGCCATTCTCCTCTTATACATAGATTCCCTCGCCCACACTTTTAGCGGAAGAGCCAGAAAAATCAACGGATGGGGGCCGCAGCGTAGGGAATTTCGCGAACGCCCTCAGGCGTCGTGAGTGAGACCGTTCCGTTATGGACTTCTCGTTTGAATCCCGTGATGGAGGAAAGAGCTGCCGCTGTGCCGACCAATGCATCCGATAGATTGTAGGTCCCATCCGCATTCTTACTGTATTCATTAATTGCGCTACCAGGGATGGCACCCGTTGAGCAATTTTGGGATTCGTCTTTGAAGGACCGAAATTGTCCTCCGAACATGTCTCCCGAAGATGTGAAATAAAGGCCCACGATGCCGATACAGCCATTGCCGCTGACTCGATTATTTTCAGTCTGGGACAAAAGGTAGCGTTCGACAGTAGGAGTATTTTGATCAACCGTAATAGAAATCTCCGGAGAGGATACACAAACTCCAGGCTCATTCGGGCCAGAAGCGCCGCATCCCGGAGCAACGATTGGAAGTGAAGTCGTACCCATCGCGATAGCTTGCAGATCGATATAGAGCTTGAAGTTTATGGGGCCTGAATCCTTGGACACGGAGACAGGTTTAGGAAGGGCCATCGGATTGTTACAGCGGCTAAAAGCAAAGTTCATATCCTCAGCAGGACCTGTGGTTGAAACACTGCCAGCTTTTGTATAGTAGGTAACACCATTCAGCCGATAGCTCGCACGAATGGTGCCACCAATATTCTTATCAGAATTCTCACCGCTTCCCCCGCAATTCGAAGAGTATTGTACATAAGCTTTATTGTAAGTCCCTTCGGGAATCTCACCAGCCGAACCTCCGGTCAGAAGATTGGAAAGGGAAGGCCCTACGAGCTCAACCAAGCAGCCAGCAGTTGTACCCGCCGAGCAAGTGTACACAGCGCCACCATCCTGGATAGCGACACTGACAATAGGAATTTTCAGGGACTCAATCGTCAGATTACTTGTGGACGGAGAATTTGAGGCTAGTCCCAGTTCTTGATTGATATGCAGCGATGCAGCTGGTGCGACTGTAGCGAGCTCTGCAGTCGCTCTGACTTTATTCTTGCTATCCTCTTTATTGCAGGCAGAAAGCAGGCCTATGACGACTAGACTCGGAATGCAAATCTTAACCATGTGAGGTCCTCGATTGTTTGGGGATTAAGAAAATTTAATTATAGCAGAAATGAGTCATTTTTTCACTGTGCAGGGATGGATCTGCTTTCAATATCTCAACGCTTGATGGCCTTAGTTTATGGCAGGCGCTTGGGTTAAAGTTTGCCACCGAATGCCCTTTCGATGCCCCTTGACTTTTCTAACGATAAATAACGAGCAAGAGTTAAGAAAAATCCTTCAAAATCGCTTGCAAATTTACCATCGACTTTAAAATACATCATGCAACAATCTAATATTTAAGTAAATTTGTAAGCTCTTCTCTTTTTTATTATAAAATACTCAAGAACTCCACCCTTCCTACCGATCGACGTTAAAATGTTCAGCCATTATCCTATCCTCACTTTTTGGATGCGAGCTGAGAGCCAGGGAGTTAACCTATGTCTCGATTCAGTTTCATTCTTTGTCTCGCATGGCTCAGCCTAGCGAGTGCTGCGTGTGAGAGCAAACTCTATACAACTGGAAACGCGGGCGATATGCGTTTCAGACCAAGCATCGATCCTATCGATGCAATCTATGCGTCTCCCGGAGACGTCCTTTCGATCAAAGGAAAAAACTTATCGTCAAAAGTTTCCCTCTCCATCAACGATGAGATCACGCCTCTGACGATTACCGACTCGGAAAACGCTAGCCTCACCTTACCTGAAGGTGGCGATAGCGATCTTTATCGTCTCAATTTTAAAATTCAAGATCAAACCCTTCAGAGCTTTTCTCTGGCCAAAGCCACCGCTCTCGGCAATCTTCCGGTAATCCCCGTTGGCCTTGAGTATATCTGCGATAACCTCATTTTCAAAGATCAGAGCGGCGGGATCGTTCGAGGTGGGGCTAAATGTGGTTCGCTGGCAATGGCGCCCTGCAGCAGCGATGGAGAGATCGATTGTCGCGCGAACCCAAGCTATAAAGCAGCCTCAACGGCGGATGCAGCTAGGAAAATTATGAGCGGGGAAAGCCTTGCTGGAGTAAGCGGCACCGCTCCTCTCAAACCAGCCGACTGCATCGCCGACGGCGAAGGTGGTTGCGTGGTCGATGGACTGAGTTTCAAAGCCGCCAAGCTTTCGCTCTATGCAGCGGCCGATATCAGAAGCTCCGTGCGCATCGGGGGTGTCCTTGGTAGCTTAGCCAATTGCTCGACTGATGGGGAAATCGGCTGCCGTGTCGTGGGACCAAGCTTTAGCGCAGCGAGCCTGAGTGGAGCATCCGCTAAGATCCTCACCGGCCAGTCTATTGGCGGCATCGGAGGATCAGCTGCCCTTGTGCCCAGTCCCTGCGCCGTGGATAACGCTACGAACTGCGTGGCCTCCTCAGCCTTTCCCGCTGTTGTGAAAGCCAACGTCACGGCTGGTCTAATCAAAGCCGGAACAATAATAGCCGGCGTCAATGGCGCCTATCCTTCGCCCCCTTAACCTTTAGCGACAAATACCGGTACTACCGATCTCACGATGTTTCAAAGCCAGCTGACGACCGA
>JACMPP010000026.1 GCA_014377445.1 Oligoflexus sp. | reverse complement strand
CTTGCGCTCAGCACTTCTCGAAATTCAAAAGACACCCAAATCAAAAGGTCGTCGGTACTCAAAGCAGCATCAGGCTGTCGTAAAAGAAGCGTTCAAGACAGGGATGAGTCTCTCAGAAGTTGGCAGCCTGACATCGATCCCGCTCATTACCTTAAGAAGCTGGAGAACAAAATCTTTTGAAGAAAATTTTATAAAAATTCCTGTTCCTGAACAAAACCACCCAGCGGTGGCTCAGGCCTCACTCGTCATCGACGATTCGCTGCGAATAGAGCTGGCTGTTAACGACATTACCTCAGAACTGATTCAACTTTTAAAGCAGGCCGTATGATCTTATTTGGTAAAGTCCGCTCCATATGCCTCGCGCGCTACAAGATTGACTTCAGAAAAAGCCACTGGAGCCTTCTTGCGGAAGCTTATGCGCTGGGACTTGATCCCCTGCAGGGCGACCTGATTTTCTTTACCAGCGATCCTTCGCAGGCACAGTTTTTGGTAAGTTTGGTGGCGGTGGGATATCAGACGATCGAGGCCTGTCAGGGGCTTGGGGCTTTGGAGAAGACGGATTATCAGAATTTGCGCGATTAGCTATTTATCTTCAAAGTGGCTTGCCAGACAAAGAAATCCAACCCATCGAAGAAGAGGTTGCCCAGACCCAAGTTTGAAGGCCCCAAGATTATCCTTATGTAATTGACTCTATCAACCGATAGAGGTATATTACATTTGGTATAGACCAAGAGGATGGTATGGAACTAATCAAATCTACTAAGCTTTTTATGAATGGGCGCTCGCAGGCTGTTAGGCTACCCGCCGATTGTCGATTTGAAGGCCAACTGGTTTATGTGAAAAAAATCGGCCGCACTGTTGTCTTGATCCCTGTAGATAACCCTTGGGAAACCATGCTCTCAGCAATTGGGCAGTTCTCGTCCGACGTCTTTGAAAAAAGAGAACAGGACAAAGATCAAGAGAGGGAAAGCTTTTGAAGTATATGCTAGATACTAACATCTGCATTTTTTTGATCAAACAAAAATCAAATCGATTAGTTGAAACTCTTGTCGCAAAAAATCCGCGTGACATTTTTATTTCTGCTGTCACCGTGTCCGAACTCTATTTTGGGGTAGAAAATAGTCAAACAATCGAGAAAAACAAAGTCCTACTCGAAACTTTTCTTATTCCCTTTCAAATATTGGATTTTGATCTCGAGGCAGCAAAAAGCTTTGGACAACTGAAGGCCGAATTGAAACGGGAAGGGAAAGCAATAGGCGGGGCCCAGGATCTACAGATTGCTTCTCACGCGAGGGCCTGCAATTTAACCTTGGTGACAAATGACCAAGGTTTTAAACAAGGCTCCTCAATTAAAGTTGAAGACTGGACGTGACAAACACGAAGCTGATTCTGCAAATCTGCGCCTCCCAGAATAGCCCCTTATTTTCTAAGAACCTTAATAAATGGATAAAACAGCTGCTTAGTAAAGTCCTCTGAGATGACCTCATTATGAAGACCAAACGTAACTATTCAGCACGTGGCAGATGTAAAGGCCAGGACGGTTCGAAAGTAAGCTGCCACCGGGCGACACGCGTCCAGCTTGATTCGTGATGTTGGGCCGCCGCGATTTATCATGAAATTTCGCGATACCACAGCATGGGCATTTGCCAAATGCTGAATGGTTACACCAAACCAAAGTCTAGCAAAGGCTCTTGATTGCCCCGTGGTGTCTTGTCCCGCATTTCAAAGTAGGACTTGAACCTTGAATCAAACATATTTGCCTCCGCTTTAATCTTTATGTGACGGCGAATTGGTATTGTCGACGCTTTAGCTAAGGTAAGAGTTACGCTCTTTCCCTCTTTAGCGGTTGAGACCTATAGAGTGCTAGATTTCTGCACCCAAGGATCGGTCTAGATTTTGCCGGTAATAGACCATTGGAGTCGCCTGGAACAAGCTGTTGGCCGCCTGCCACTAAACGGCTTTAGCGTTTTTGCTAACCTTAGAGTAAGTTTCCGGTCCGATGAGCCCGTCACCCCTACTTGCGGGCAATGGAAGGACTCTACGCGTTTTTGCCAAGTGTAGGTAGCTGATTCGCCGAAGCTTATCGCTTCGCATTTTTCTCAGTGAAAAACTTTCGTATCCCATACGTGAGTCTTGGGACTTCAGCAAAATGTAGGACCGCTTCAGCACGGTCGCTCCTAAAAGCCTGCCGATACTTGTCGAGAAAACTATCGATCATGTCAGTAAGCGTCTTGTTCATCCAACAGCCTTCTTGCGCCGAACTTCGATACCGTAGAACCCTTTTTTCTCAGCCATTTCACTAACGATATACACGACCCAAAGACCTGAGTCGGCTTTGCAAGCCTTTGCAAGCGCTTCAAGTGTCTCCGAGCTTGGGAAGTCGTGACCGTTTTCAAAGCGTGAAATAGCAGCTTTAGTCAGTCCGGCTTTTTTTGCTAGCTGCTCTTGACTAAGCTCCTCGCCCCGCCGCCAAGCCCGCAGCGATCGACCGAACGTCGGCTTACCAAGCTCTCTCTCAAAGTATTTCTTCGCGTCCATATACAGCCTCAGTACTTGTGATTTGTTACTTCGACGATCTCAACAAGATCGCCTGTGCTCTCTTCGTAGATCGCCCGGTAAGAGCGGTTCAGCCTTATCGACCGTTGACCCTTGCGTTTCCCTTTAAGCGGTTCATCGTGCCAGCCTGGAATTCTTCGTGTCTGACGCATTCCAAATATTTCAACGGATTGAGTCCAATCGCGGACTTTTTCTTTTACGTGCTCAGGAAATTCTTTAGGTCTTTTTGAGCTTTTGCAGTGATTTTGACCTTCAATACCAGCCCCTCTTATCCTCCGTATAATGCTCTTGTTGGCATAGATAAGTAAACACTTAACCAAAAGTTGGCTGAAATAGCGCTTTATTATAAGGGAGGGTATACACGTGTCCTTTTGGCTCTATATTCTTGGGTCTTAGCCCGATCAACTGTCCTTCAATTTTAAACCAACTGTATGGTGCTTTTTTCCCGCGCGAGACGCGCAAAATTTCAGCCCGAGGGATGGACAAGAACCTGCCGTTATATGATCACAGATATAGTGGCTGCAATTGTCGTTTCGCTGCCATTGATGTATCTCAGCGCCCGAGCTGCATTCCGTCAGGTCGAAAGGCATCTCGTCGATGCGGCCGCGAGTTTCGGTGCCGGCCACTGGCGAAGCTTTCTATCAATCAGGTGCCGCTTGCCGTCCCTGAGTTAAACGCCGGTATACTCCTTAGCTTCGGGCGATCACTTGGTGAATTTGGAGCCACGCTCATGGTTGCGGGTAATATCCCAGGCGTCACACAAACTCTTCCCATCGCCCTCTATTTCGATGTCGAAGCCGGGAACTACCCAAGAGCCTGGGTGTGGACTTCGATCGCCTTTGTCACCTCTGGACTTATCATCGCCATCACGAATTATCTCAGCGAACGAAAATCCATCATCTAGGGTTGAGCCTCAATCTTGAGATCGATCAAGCGATTGGGCAGATACTCTTTCTTGACAAAATTTGCCGATTTCAACCAATCGCAGTACTGATAAAATCCTTCATAATCAAAAACAGTCAGATCGCCCTCACCCGCTCTTATGGAGCGACAATCCTTCAGATCAGAAAGATCATTGGTCGTAATCACCCGCCTGACTTTCTTTAAGTCCTCAAGGGTCACATGTGTGGGATTCCCCTGAAAACCCAGAATAACCTTAACTTGCGGCAAATCGCTGAAGAGCGGTTGTAGGGAACCATCGATGAGAATCAGCTCGTTGGGATCAATTTCCTTGCGAAGTTCTGCGGCCGCTTGGCGAAGCCGGAGCTCCATACGCTGGGTTGCAAAAAGAGTCTGAAACACGAAACCCGAACTGTGAAGAGCGGTCATGGCTGCTGGAATGAGGACGGCTAGGAGTGCCAGATAGGTTCGAACCTTTGGCTCTTTAAAACGCGCGCGCAGACGATCCAATCCCATAGCACTGGCGACGGCGATAAAGGGCAAAGCTGCGATCAGATAATGATTCGTCAGATCGTGAATTTGATTGTTGCTGGCGGCCATTACCAAAAGAAGGGCCGGTATGGCCCCAGCAAGCGCCCAATAGCCGCCAAACAACGTTAGACCTGCGGGAAGCAGAATCACGACCACAAGTAAGGTCCCAAGGCTCTGTAGACTGAAGAGGTTTAGTACAGCACCCAGGATTTTACCGAGAAAGCCCCAGCGTCCGTTCACCCAAGCGTTATGAAAGTAGGATAGACCATAATAACCCGAGAGGTCTGAGTGCGCAGGCATCCACTGGAAGAAGAGATATGCAAAACCCAGAAGAAAAAGCAGGCCGAGGACCCAGAAGACTTTGGCTTCCTTGTCCTTGCGATAGGCGAGAGCCAGGACGACCGCCGTCCATGCGCTTGTGAGCCAAAGGGTTTCTTTGCAAAGAGCGACATAGACCAGACAAAGGATCAAACCGGTCCACTCCTTACGGTGAATACGATCTTTTTTGGCCAGGAGGTAGGCAAGATAACAGAGCGCGGGTAAAGCCATCACCTCGGGAACAAAACTGTAAGTCACGCGGCTGGCAAGAGTAGGATAAAGGAACAATGCCACCGCAATCCATTCCGAGGAGTTTTTCGAGGCAATGCCTTTGGCTGGCAGCACCTTCATCAGAAAAATGCAGGAGACGAGCAACGCGAGCCAGCTCACCAGGAGTAAGGCGAAGGGACTGGAAAAAGCCGCATACAAGGGCACCAGGATCGCGACCACCGGTTGAAAATGATGGGCGAGAAAAAGATGCTCGCCTGTAATGCTGCTGACCCAGCCACGACCGACCTGAAGGTTGCTCAGGATCTGCAGATAGATGCCCGTATCAAAGGCATGCACCAGGCCACTTTCGCTCCGAATGTATCCAAGCGAAAGATAGGTAAGACTCAAAAGTGCCAAGGCAATAATTGTCCACTTTGAAAAAGATCGGTCTTCACTATCAGTTTCCGTGATCATCGGTCCGACCTTTTCACTCATCTCATCCCCTCTCTCGATCGATAAAGCCACCCTGAGTGTATCACAGATGGAAGCGGATCGAAGCGCAGGCACAAGGCCCAAAAAAGGCCTGACCTTCGCGGCCAGCCTTCGACTCAATGAAGAAAACTACCAGATGCGAACAATGTCTTTCGAGCCAAGAACCATCTTATCGCCTTTTTTGTAGGAAAAAGTTTCTGCAAAGGCTGGTTGATTTTTAACCTGCTCATTGATGCGAGGGATACCCAGGGAGTGGGGATCTGTCTTGAGCTTTTGCTCCTGATATTTAGGACGCTCCACTGAACAACATCCACGGGCATATTGCGTGAAGAAGTCTTTCTTTTGCTGAACCGTACCCTCGCCGTTCGGGAAAGCCGCTCGGTAAGCAAAGGTCACGCCCGTGAGGACACCTACTAAACTAAACTAACCCCACTCACCTTCAACCCCTTCTCCGCCAAAAACTCATCATTGTAGAGCTTCGAAGCCGAGCGCTCACCTAAATCACAAGCCACCGTCACGATGCATTTCCCTGGTCCCATCTCCTTAGCCAAGCGGTAAGCCGCGGCGAGGTTCAATGCACTGCTACTCCCGAGCAGCAAACCATCACGATCGCGCACATGGCGCGAGATCGTGACCAGCTCCTGATCCGGGATCTGATAGGCGTCGTCCAAAACGGCTTCGCGAAAATTTGCGACCAAACGCATGATGCCGATCCCTTCGGTGATCGAAGAGCCTTGGGAGACGAATTGGCCGGTTTTCATGTAGGAATACAGACCAGAACCGTCGGGGTCGACCAGGATGGTTTTGATCTTGGCGTTTTTCTCTTTGAGAAATTTTGAGACGCCGCCGAGGGTGCCACCGGTCCCGGCGGAGGAGACGAAGGCATCGATTTTGCCGTCGGTTTGTTGCCAGATTTCGGGTCCAGTTTCTTGGTAGTGGGCGCGAAAGTTGGCGAGGTTTTCGAATTGGTTGGCCCACCAATACTTGCTGGGCTCTTCTTCGGCCATGCGCCTTGCGGTGTGGTAGAAGTGGTTTTGGTTGGCGAAGGGAACGGCATCGACCAGGATGAGTTCGGCCCCATAAAGGCTTACCATCTTTTCCTTCTCTATGGTTTGGCCCTTGGGCATGACGACGGTGGCCTTGATGCCTCTGGTTTTGGCAATGAAGGCGAGGCCGATGCCGGTGTTGCCGGCGGTGCCTTCGATGATGCTCATGCCGGGTTTGAGGGCGCCTGAGGCGAGGGCTTCGTCGATCATGTTCTTGGCCGCGCGATCCTTGACCGACCCGCCGGGATTCATGTACTCGCATTTGACGAAGATCTCGCAGCCGGTGATATGGCTGAGGGATTCGATGCGGAGGAGCGGGGTTTTCCCGACGAGATCCAGTTGATTTTGGGCGCGGATAAGATTCATGATAAACGTCCTCGGCACTTGGAAATTACAGTCTGAAAACGGATCGAGTTAGTTTTTGCTCTCGGCGAATTGGAATTCCTGGAGCTTAAAGACTTGGTCTTTGATCTCGCCGACGATGACCATGTTCAATTCTTTTTTCTTGGAGAAGTCGGCTTTGTAGAAGATCTGAACCATCGTTCCGCGCGAGCGGGCGGCGACCTTGTTGATGCTTACGAATTTACCGTAGGGTTGAACTTCCGCCACTTTTTTGAAGAGTTTGGTGGCGAGATCCTGGGTGACAGCCTTGATGTCGTCTTCGCTGAGTTCTTTGACCTTTTTCACTTCGCCTGCTTTGTACCAGTCGCCGTGTATATCGATGCCGAGGATTTTGACGTCTTTTTCCGGCTTGGTACCGGCGGTTTTTACGTTGGAGATGGCGATGGCAACGTCGATGCCTTTGGTGACTTCACCGAAGATGGAGTGTTTGCCGTCGAGCTGTTCGGCTTTGCCGACTGTGATGAAGAACTGGCTGCCGTTGGTGTTTGCGCCCGAGTTGGCCATGGAGACGATACCGGCTTTGTCATGCTTGAGGCCGGGTCCGAATTCATCGGGAAAGGAATAGCCTGGGCCGCCGTTGCCGGTACCCTGTGGGTCTCCGGTTTGGACCATGAAGCCGGGGACCACGCGATGGAAGAGGAGATTGTCATAGAATTTGCTACGAGCGAGGGTCACAAAGTTTGAAACGGTCTGGGGCGCTTTGTCGTAAAAGAGCTTCATTTCCAGGTTGCCCATGGAGGTACGGATCGTAGCCGTCAGTTCCTGGCCATTCGGTGTCGCGGGAGCAGAGGCAGCTTCAGGGGCTGGCGCGGCCGGAGCTGCCTTGTCCTGGGCAAAGGCCTGGCTGATAAAGAAGAGGGGCATTATGAACGCGAGTAAAAAGCGACGCATAAGATTCCTTTCGCAGAAAAACACTGCGATCAGTATAAGCATTCCGCTTTAGGAAGCAAAGGGGGCGTGAGCCCCCCCCCGTTACATTATGGAGTGAGGTTGAAGAGGCGGAAGAAGAGTCCACCATGAGCTACAAAGAATGGTGCAAATACCAAGCTCAAAATGGCCATGAGCTTCATGAGGATGTTGATGGACGGTCCTGATGTATCTTTGAACGGATCACCAACCGTATCGCCGACAACGGCAGCTTTGTGAGTATCAGAGCCTTTGCCGCCCAGCTTGCCTGTTTCAATATACTTTTTGGCGTTGTCCCATCCACCGCCGGAGTTGGAAGCGGAAACAGCCATGACGAGGCCAGAACTCAGAGCACCAGCCAAGAGGCCGGCAAGAGCCTGCACGCCAAACAAAAAGCCGAAGACGAGGGGGGTGAGGACGACGAGCATACCGGGAGCGATCATTTGTTTGATGGCCGCTTTGGTTGAGATATCGACGCAACGTTTGTAGTCGGGACGGACAGTGCCGAGCATAATGCCTGGGTTTTCACGGAACTGACGACGAACCTCTTCAATCATACCGTAAGCTGCAATGCCCACACCTTTCATCGTTTGAGCGGTGAAAAGGAAGGGTAGAACGCCGCCGATCAGAAGACTGGCGAAAGCGAGCGGGGATAGAAGGTCGAGGGTCTTCACGTCCGATCGAACGAGGAAGGCGGAGAACAAAGCCAAAGCGGTGAGGAGGGCCGAACCGATCGCAAAACCTTTGCCGATCGCGGCTGTAGTGTTACCGGCAGCGTCGAGCATATCCGTGCGGGCACGAACTTCTTCACCCAAATGAGACATCTCAGCGATACCGCCGGCGTTGTCCGAAACGGGGCCGTAAGCATCGATGGTCAAGCCGATGGCGATGGTTGAAAGCATACCAAGGGCTGCGATCGCGATCCCGTACATGCCGGCGAGAGTCCAGGCCACGTAGATGGTGATGGCAGAGATAATGACGGGAAATACAGCCGATTTGTAGCCGAGAGCCAAACCGTAGATGATGTTGGTTGCAGGACCGGATTGCGAAGCTTCAGCCACTTCACGAACCGGACGGTAGGCATGGGATGTGAAATATTCGGTGATGTAACCGATGATCAATCCCGCCCAAAGTCCCATCAAGAAGGATGTGAGAACGCCGTTTTTGGTGATCGTCATACCGTTGATGACGAAGGAATCAACCATGGCCCAGTTGGTCAGGAAGATACCGGCCACGCTCATGATGATCGTTGAGAGAAGCAATTGGCGCTTCAAGATAGGCTCAACTGATTGCGCGTCGGGTTTGATCTTGGCGAAGAAGGTTGTAACGACAGCCACAGGAATACCAACGGCCGAGATAAGAATGGGGTAGTAAAGCGCCGTAGGTGCCGCAGAAATCGCTGTCGCGCTGGCGCCGATAAGCAAGGCTGCACAGGTTGCTTCCGCGACGGAACCGAAGAGATCGGCGCCCATGCCGGCGATGTCACCGACGTTGTCACCGACGTTATCGGCGATAACAGCAGGGTTACGAGGGTCATCTTCCGGAATGCCCTGCTCAAGTTTACCAACCAAGTCAGCGCCCACGTCCGCAGCTTTTGTGTAGATACCGCCACCGACGCGACCGAAGAGGGCAACGGAAGATCCGCCGAGACCAAAGCCTGCGACAACTTCCATAGCTTGCAGAGCATCAGGCATGATCTGCATGTAGATCAAACTTATTGTGATGAGACCTGCGACAGCAAGTCCGATGAGGCCAAAACCCATGACCGCTCCCGATTGGAAAGCGGTGGTAAAAGCATGGGAAAGACTCTTACGAGCCATGATCGTTGTACGCACGTTGCCTGCGGTAGCGATCTTCATGCCGAGAAATGCGGAAAGACTGGAGATCAGCGCACCAAAAAGAAATGCGGCAGCTGTCAGCCATCCTTCAGGTGCTGTGGTCGCCGGATTATCGAGCAGAAGCCCGATTACTATGGCAAAGCATATAACAAAGCCTGCGACGTATTTGTATTCGACGGCGAGAAAAGCCATCGCACCTTCGGAAATTGCCGATGAAATCTCTTTAAAACTTGCAAGCTGAGCCGGCGTGTCGCCTTCGATTGCAACGGCCATGACCCTCTTCGCAAAGTAAAGCGAGACAAGCATAGCAAGCGCTGCTGCACCGTAAATCAGGTAAAAAATCATAGAGAAGAATGCTCCTAGTTCAGATGTTTGGGTTGCCTGTGGGCGTGATAATCTTTTGCAGTTCTAGCACCACTGGAAGGGCATATCCAGTGGCAGTTTGCAGAAACTCCTAGGTGAAATTACGAGGCCCCTTCGATCACCGTAAAACTGCCGTTGGAAATGATTCGGGATGCGGACGAAATGCATGATCTGAGCGATTTTTCGGGCTAAAAATTAGCGTGTAATCTCATGCCTCTTAGCGAAATGCGTACGCCGCGTAAGAATCGCTTTAAGGTTTCTCTTATTATTCGCCTGCGGCCTACCGAACAAGGGAGGGCAAACTTTGAGTCTCAGGAGTTTATATGCGCAAAATCCTCGTGGCTTTCTTTCTGGTTGCAGCGATGTCAAAGCCGGCTCTCGCTCAAACAACACGCGTGATCACATATATCGATCAGGTGCAGGAGGAGCGAAAGTCGACACGCTGGACGCTTACCGAATGGCTGCGAATTAAAGAACGCATGAAAATGATGGATCTCTGGCTGGCGATGTTTTCGACAACCCAGCAGAAATTTGCTCCCGAACTTTCGTTTTCCTACGCGAAGGGTGTGGGAGACAGTCAGTTCGATCTCGGGACGACCGTAAATTTCGACAACGATAAATTAAGAACCCATGGTCCGAGCAAATCCGAAGACGCGCGTCTTCAGTTTTGGTTTACCAACCTCATCAGCGGGACCACAGGACTTCGAACTTTGGACATCGACCTGGGTATCGAAGGTCGGATTCACAACCGTTTCATGGTGGATCCCACCCTGCTCTCTGATCCCGGCTTGGGTAATTGGAAGCCTGGAACGGAAAAAGTGCAGCAGGCCGGACTCAATCTTCGCATCTTCGGTTCGAACTCCCAGGACTCCACGCTGGTCGGGAAGATTGGCAAGTTTGATCGAAGCACAGGATTCACGCTGGCCGCCGATCAAAGCGGGCAGTATTGGGGTGGCGAGCTTTCCCTCTATTTTTTAAGCATCCTTGGCGCTGAAGCCAACTACTACCAATACATGGACGGCAAATCCAAAGTCGGTGACAGTGTCGACTACCTGGGATTTCTTGAGATCTATAACGTTCGTGTCGGCTATGGAGTGTCGCATCAGAATTGGGAATGGAAGAACGACACGAGCAGGCTCAAGAGCCTGGAAAATAATCGGATGCTGATGGTCCGTCTTTACTTCTGAAACAAGAATTTGACACACGCCGACCAAACCGGATAGCTTTACTGTAAACGCTCAAGTTTGGAGGTAGCCGCCATGGTTCAGCTAAGTACTCCGTCCTTGCTGGTCGCTCTACCTAGCATGACAGATCCCCACTTTTCTCGATCGATTGTGCTCCTCGTGCAGCATGCCCGGGACGGGGCCATGGGTTATGTCATTAATCGTCCTTTACCTTCGTCGATGCGCGATCCCAGCTTTCAAAATCGTTATAAGATTCCTGGTCATATCCCGGTGTGGATGGGCGGACCTCTGGCGATGAACAATGGTGTCGTCCTGCACAACGAAGGACGCGATGTAAGTGCCAACTTTTCTTTCGGCAAGCTCCGGATCAGCGTTTCCGAAGAGGCCATCGATGGTCTGATTGAATCGACCGAAGATGAGTTGCAGAGCGAAAGTCTCCGCCCCCGGCATCAACCCTTTCGCTTTATATTGGGGCAGGCAAGTTGGGCGCCCAAGCAACTTGAGAGCGAGTTAAAAGCGGGATTGTGGATCCAAAGGCCAATGGACGAAAAATTGGTTTTCTCCACCCCATGGCAGGAGATTTGGTCGCGAGCCTTTGACGATCTCGGGATACATCCCCTCGATATCAAACCGATTGTGCAGACCTACCTTAACTGAATGACGTAGTTCTTGCGGACGAGTTAAAGAGATCACCTGATCTGAGTTTCCGTTGTAATTAGAGTGACTTCTCCCGCCTACAGTCAAAAAAGGCTTGTTCGTCGAGGTAGAAAGCTTATCAATGAATTCTGAGCCATGGCCTTGTTCGGACGGGCCCTATCTTTAGCAAAATAAACGAGGACTTATGAGAATCAAAAACCCTCATCTCAAACCCAGTCAAAAGCAAGTTATTATCATCGGCGGTGGCTTTGGTGGTATCAATGCGGCCAAAGAATTTGAAGGTAATGACGATGTTCAGGTGATCCTCGTCGATCAACGCAATTATCATCTCTTTCAACCCTTGCTCTATCAGGTTGCCACGGCGGGCCTCAATCCGTCCGATATCGCTGTGCCCATTCGTGGCATCTTCACCAAAGAAAAAAATATTAGTGTTCGCCTCGGTCGCGTCGACAGCGTGAATCTCAAAGATAAGTACGTTGTCGGTGAACACGGGGAAGAGCTGGCCTACGATTACCTTATTCTCGCCTGTGGCGTTCGTCATAGTTATTTTGGCAAGCAGGAGTGGGAAAACTTTGCGCCGGGTCTCAAGACTGTCGAACAGGCCACCGAGATCCGTCGTCGCATCCTTTGGGCCTTCGAAATGGCCGAAAACGAAGCCGATCCAGCGAAACAAAAAGCTTTGCTTACCTTCGTAATCGTCGGTGCCGGACCAACCGGTGTTGAACTTGCGGGTGCAATTGCCGATATCAGTCGCAATGTCATCAATCGCGACTTCCGTCGAATCGATCCCACGACGGCTCAAGTTCTCTTATTGGAAATGGGACCTCGCCCGCTCACTATGTTCTCCGAAGATCTGTCGGCACGAGCCGCCGAGGATTTGAAGGACCTAGGGGTGGAACTGAGAACCGGTGTGAAAGTCGATAATATCGATCAGGACGGCGTGACTTGCGGCGATCAACGCATTCCTTCCGCGAACGTGTTCTGGGCCGCTGGTGTCGAAGCCGATGCGCTCTCCAAGACTCTAGGCGTCGAACTTGATCGTGCGGGTCGTGTTGTGATCGGTCTGGACCTGACGATACCATCCTTCCCCGATGCCTATGTTATTGGCGATCTGGCTTCGCTCAAACTGCAAGATGGCAAGCCTATGCCCGGCCTCGCACAACCCGCGATTCAAACCGGTCGCTTCGCAGCCAAGAACATTTTGCGGACGATGAAAAATAAACCTCGAAAGGAATTCAAATATCTCGACAAGGGCCAGATGGCAACGATTGGCAAGAGAAAGGCCGTCGTTGAAATGGGCAAGCTGAAGATGACCGGATTTATTGCGTGGCTGGCTTGGCTCGTGGTGCATCTTCTCTTTCTTGTCGGTTTTAAAAACAAGGTTTCCGTTCTTTTTGAATGGATCTGGAGCTATCTCTTCTCCAAACGAGGCGCCCGTCTGATCACTCAAAAGGAATGGCGCTTTGGCAAAGAGTTGCCAGCGAGTCCTGCCAGCAATCCTGTGAATCAGACTGCGCTGGCATCAGTCCTTAAGTAACGCACGAGGAGGTCAAGGGGATCACTTAGCCAACTCTCTAATCATAGAATGGAAGATCCAGAAGCCTCATTCTTATCGGAACGAGGCTTTTTCTTTTTAGAATTGCGAGATCAGCCACTTCATAAATTCTATAGCGCCCCAGCCTGTCAAAACTAAAACAAAAACCAATAGCAAGAGAACTGAAGCGACAAAAATCTTGTCGACTGCCTTGGCTTTGGGATCGTTCATGTTTGCTTCCAGCAGGACTCGATTGCGTTCGTTGCTCTTCCAGTAGGCATCAAAGACATCGCCGACGACCGGGACGATACCCACGACCGATTCGATCAGAATATTGAAGACCATCCGCACTAAGGTCCAGCGCGACACATTCATCTGCATGCCGCTGAGCACAATATAGGAAGAGACCAGACTCGTCAGAGCATCGCCTATACCCGGTATGAGTCCAATGATCGGATCGAGACCAACCCGATATTTGGTGCCTGGGATAGGAATGGCACTATCGAGGATATAACTGATGCGTTTGATAAGTTCGATTCTATCGCGGTCATTCATACATTATCCCAATCGCCCAAGCGCAGAAAACGTTGTGTCCGATGCTCCCTTATCGCCAGAGTCAACTGGCCCATGGTATCGTTTCACGGCTAAGAACGACAAATATTATTCCACGTTTTGCATCTACAAGACGCAGCCTGTATGACTTTCCGCCGATCCTTTGGTTTGTCCCATCTGTCCATCCTTGCGTCGGCTTTGTTATTAAACAGGTGCATGACTTCAAAGCTGCCGTCCAACCTGGGCTCCTATCCGCTGGGAACGAGAGAATTTGTTTTGCACAGTTGTATGCCGGAAGAAAGAGGAAAGTCCGCCTGAGCGGGATGCGACGCTCACCTCACGAAACCAATCGACAAAAATACCCTTCTGCATGCCATTCTCCAGCATACGCAGCACGATTCCACTTCCACTTCCAAAAAATAATTCATTGCGTAATTTTTCATCCGAAAAATGTATGGGTCTTTCGAGTCGCTCAGAAACCTACAGCCTGTATCGAATTCGTTACGGAGTTCTCCCGCAACAAGCTTGTTGCCTTTTCGGGCAGCTCTTGCACCAGGCACGCGCCGCTCGGCGATTTATACGATTTTGAAAAACGGATTGGGAATTGGCCTCGCGCTTGCAAACAGCTCTGTGACTTCAAGATTCTTTTTAAGGATCAGCAATCCCTCGCTACACTAAGGAGTTATTATGCAAGCTCAGAACTCAATGGCCGTGATAGGCGTATTCACCAATCTTTCAGAAGCTCAAAGTGCAGTTCAGGCTCTCAAACGCGAAAACATCGGAACTTCAGTTCGCCTCATTGAAAATGACTTCAGCGAAGATTTTCGATCCGACAGTTCCCTCCGCCGCGATACCGACAGTGGAAACAGATCAGGCGGCGGGATGTCAGGATTCTTTGCGCGACTATTCGGCTTTGAAGACGAGCCACGTGATCTAAAACTCAATTCCGATTCAGAGCTTTATTTCAAGGACAGTTACCAGAATAAGCATCATTTCGTAATCGTCGATGCCTGCAGCAATATCGAGCGCTGCAGTCAGATTCTGACGTCGATGGGTGGTGTCATAGAGAAACGTGGCAGTGAACTCTACGAGCAGGAACGTTTCCTCACCACACGTGAGGGTAGCGAAGATGTTTCGGTCATGAAGCTTGAGGAGGAACGACTCAGAGTCGATAAAGACCGCATTCAGACCGGGCAGGTTCACCTTCATAAAGAAATCATCGAAGAAACCCGCACGATCGAGGTTCCCGTCTACCGTGAAGAAATCGTAATTGAAACGAGGCCTCTCAGTGGTACAGCGCGACCCGGCAGGCTCAGTAGCAGCGACCGAGACGAAACGCGGGAAATCCGGATCCCCGTGAGCGAAGAACGGATTCGCATCGAAAAAGAAGTTGTGCCGCGCGAAGAAGTGCTTGTCTCAAAAGAACGTATCGTTGAGAACCAAACCGTATCGGAGTCTGTCAGACATGAAGAAGCCGTTATTGAAGAAGAAGGCCGCGTCTTCATGAAAGGTAAGGATAAGGAACGATTCCAGGCCAAAGCCAAAGCTAAAAACAAATATGACGCGAATGACCATCAGGCGGGCCTTTAAGTCTTGCTCTCTATCGCTCATAAGGTCTGGACTCACCTGTCCAGGCCTTTTTTATATGTATTTTCCTTCCCATTCGTAGGCTGATTGCTAGCCTGACCCAAATTACATATAACTAAGTGTGAGCGATATGAGGGGGCTTCATGCTGAAATGTACATCTCTTGAGTCAGCAACGGATAAGATCTTTGAGCACTTCCTCCAGAGGGGGCAACAAAAGATACGCTTCGCCACACCTCTGGGTCTCGGGAAGCCCAATCAGCTCATCAATACTATCTACAATCGCGTGAAGGCGGATAAGGCCCTGAGCCTCGATATCTATACGGCCCTTTCCCTGGATATCCCCCAAGCCAAAAGCGAGCTGGAGGACCGCTTCCTAAAGCCCTTCATCCATCGCCAGTGGGGGGACTATCCCCGGCTCCAATATCTCATAGACCTCAATGGAGGCTCGCTCCCGCCCCAAATCAATCTTCATGAGTTCTACGTCAACGCTGGAGCCTTTAAGCACAATCCCTATGTTCAGCGACATTATCGAAGCCTTAACTACACCCATGTGGCCCAGAACCTCGCGGATCTCGAGGTGGAAATGATTGTCCAACTCATTGCAAGGCGGGGTGACTCTTACAGTCTAAGCGTCAATTCTGATCTCACTCTGGACATCATCGACCGTCTCAAGGCGAAAGATAAGACCCTGTATATGGTTGGAGTTGTCCACCCCGATCTGCCGTTTCTCGGCGGTGACGCGCGGGTCGAACCCAGCTTTTTTGATCTCATCCTGGACAGTCCTGAGACTCAACATAAACTCTTCGCCGTGCCCAGGGAGGCGCTCACCGAAGTCGATACCGTAATTGGACTTCATTCGAGCCAGATCGTGGAGGATGGGGGGACCTTGCAGATCGGCATTGGCTCTTTGTCTGACAGCCTCGTCCAGGCCCTCCTGCATCGCCACAAGGCCAATGATCGCTACCGGGCCCTCTGCGCGACCTTCGCCCGAGGCGAGTCGACCGACGATCGCTTTCCTTGCCAGGAGAAATTTCAGGAGGGTCTCTACGGCACAAGTGAAATGGTGATGGATGGCTTCATGTATTTACGGCAGGAGGGGATACTCAAACGCAAGGTTAGGGAGAAGGGTGGGGACTACTATCTTCATGCCGCCTTTGCTTTGGGATCCTCCAAGTTCTATGACTGGCTTCGCAGTCTGAAAGGCGACGATTTCGAAGGTTTTAGCATGACACGGGTCTCAAACGTCAATGACCTTTACGATGCGGATGAAAACTCCCTGCGAAGACAAAGACGGAAGGCGCGCTTTTTTAATACCTGCATGCAAGTCACCCTCCTGGGTGCAGCTGCCTCCGAAACACTCGATGACGGCACAATCATCAGCGGAGTGGGTGGACAATACAATTTTGTCGCGATGGCGCACGAACTGGAAGGTGCGCGATCGATTCTGATGCTGCGAAGCACGAGTATTCGCGACGGAAAAAAGTTGTCCAATATCGTCTGGAATCATGGGAACGTGACCATACCACGGCACCTGAGGGATGTCGTGATAACTGAGTATGGGATAGCCTTCCTTCGTGGCAAGTCGGATGAGGAAGTTATCAAGGACATTCTTAATATCTGTGACTCGGAGTTTCAGCTCGAACTGATGACGAAAGCCAAGCATCAGCTCAAACTGTCTCTGGATTATGAGATCCCCGAGCGCTACCGCCACAATCATAGGAGCGAATTGAAAAAGAACCTGGATCAACATCCCTGGTTCTTTCAAAAGTTTCCTTTTGGTAGCGATTTTACTGAACAGGAGCTCCGTCTTGCCAAGGCTCTGCTTATTCTCAAGGAGGCCGGAGGCCTGCAACGTTTTCGTTTGTTCCTATCGGGACTCCTTGTCGATAAGAGGCGATTTGCAGAGGATCTAAGCCGCATGGGCTTCGGGCAAAAATTGTTATTCAAGGAGCGTGTGCTTCGAACTGTCCTTCTTGCCAGTCTCGCAATCTGATCTCTCCGAATTGAAATCGTGAAAGCCGATGCATAAGATGAGACGCTTGAAAACTGGCATGTTGATTGCTTAAGACAGTTTGCGATTCAGTCTGTTTTCACTTTTTCAATATGAGGAGCCAAGTTATGCCTCGTTCATCCAGCGCTCGTAAAATTCCTGAAAAAACTGTGATGGAAAGCGTCAACGCCATCGACTTGCTTGAGAGCCAACATCGGGAAGTCGAAAAACTCTTCGATGAGTTTGAACAGCTTGGCGAACGCGCCTTCAAAGCCCGCATGCAGGTCTTTGAGAAAATCTCTCATAAACTCACCTGTCATGCGCTTATCGAGGAAAAACTCTTTTACCCAGCCCCCTGCATAGAGAGAAATGATCATGGTCAGCGCGAACCAAATACCTGTGCCCGTCGCGAGACCGGCCATCGGATTTTGCTCTTTCAAAGGATCGATAGTACTGGCGCCAATGGCCAGGCCTAGCAGACTTAATAGCAACTGAACAGCCAGGGCTACGACGACTCCACCGAGGATGGCGGGCCAGGAAATTCTCTTTATAATAAAAAGAGGTCGGTCCAATTCCGTGAAGCGAGTTTCTGTTGTCATGTTTGGGCTCCTTAATTTTTAACATGTTTGGAATGCTTGAAAACTTCGATCAACTTGGGGCCATTCGTTGCAATAAATAGCACATTCCTGTTGACAAGTAGAAATACTGAGGCAGGTAAGTTGACATAATTTTCAAAACTCTTATTTTTATGCAGGAAATAACGCTCTTTTCATCTGGCTTCGTGAAAGAGCGGCTTGATCATGTGGGTTCGATCTGATTTGGTAGAAGTCAAGGCAGCGCCCCCATTGGGCCTGACGATTCGACTGATGCTATTCAGGCAAGACAGATCTTTCAGGAGACGATTATGAAGACTAGTTTGCGCTTTGTGACATTGGGGCTTTGGAGCTTGATCTTAGTAGGTTCTGGACAGATGGCCTGTTCACATGGTGAGTCCAAAAGCGATAAATCGGAAGTCAGCGTGACTGACGAAGCCAAAGATAAGCCCGCCGTCGGGGAGGCTCGATCCGATACTAAAGCGGCTGCGAAAAAAGCCAAAGTGAAAACGAAAAAAGTCGTGAAGCGCACGGAGGCCGCTGCTGATCGTACGGTCGCTTCTGTTGAGGAAGGCGTTCCGGCGGAGGGATCTGACGAAGAGTACGCAGCGGATGTCGATGCCGCAATGGGTGATAAAGCTGCTTCTCCCACGGAAGAGCCATCACGGACCGTGAATCCTTCGGCGGTTGTCGGTACAGAAGCTGATAATTCCAAAGTGAATCGCCTGAGCGATGGTGACAAAGGACTTTCCGCCGATCAGCAGGGCAACAGCAAATCCGACGTTGAGATGACCCGCAAGATTCGTCGCAGCATTACGAGCAACAAAAATCTTTCGACCTATGCCCACAACATTAAAATCATTACGCGCGGAGGCCGCGTCGTTCTCAAAGGTCCTGTGCGGTCTGAAGCTGAGAGAAAAATCGTTGAAGACACTGCCGTCACGGTTGCTGGTATTGAGAACGTAACCAGTGGTCTCGAAGTGAAGGCTAAGTAAGAATGGATTGGATTTGATGAGTCGCAAATCCGAAAGAGACAACTTTTTCCCATTTGGAGATAACAATTTTGAAGATGTGGTGAAGGGCAAGCAACAGTCAATAAAATATCTTGACGAACCTGTCTTTTGCGCTTATCCATGCCTAGTAAAGTGCTGTTAATAATACATATTATGGACCATTTATGTATATTTCAGTGGGCGCTGCTGCAGAAATTCTTGGAGT
>JACMPP010000159.1 GCA_014377445.1 Oligoflexus sp. | reverse complement strand
TTTTCTTAACGACTTTGGTTGGTTTCTTAGCAGGTTTAGCTGATTTTTTAGCCAGCTTGGATTTGACCTTGGTCTTCTTCGTCGCGTTGGTCATAACCTTTGCCTTGGATTTAGGCTTCGCTTTCGCTGCAGCCTTAGCTTTCACAGGCTTGGCCTTGACCTTGGACTTGGTGGCTGATTTCTTAGCCGGTTTAGCCTTGGCTTTGGACTTAGCTTTTGTCGCCTTGGCCGCAGGTTTCACCTTGGCCGCAGGTTTCGCCTTGGCCGCAGGTTTCACCTTGGCCGCAGGTTTCACCTTGGCCGCAGGTTTCACCTTGGCCGCAGGTTTCACCTTGGCCGCAGGTTTCACCTTGGCCGCAGGTTTCGCCTTGGCCTTAGCTTTAACGGCAACCTTAGCCTTGGGCTTGGGTTTTGCTTTGCTTTTCGCAACGGCAGGCTTGAGGGCATCGTCATCCGTCTCGAGTTCAGCATCCACATGATTCAAGTGCTCGAGCAGGAAGTAGACTTCTTGCTCCAGTGTGAATGGATTTTCGATTTCGTTGATGTCTTGGATAATATAAAGAAGCGTCGCCTGGAGTTTGGCGTCCATCTGACCTAGTAAATCATCGTAGGGATCAAGCTTGAGATAGGCTTTCAAGATCGACCGCATCGTGTCGAGCAAACTCGGATTGGTGCGAATAATAGAGTCGAGCAAAGCCACGTAGTTTTTAGGATCAAGATTCATAGTTCCCTCCCTGTTCAGATCAACTATGAATCATTCTACGATGCGATGCTCGAAGAAACTAAGATTTTTTTACAGCGAGTTCAAAAACCAGGCGGGGAGGGGAGTCGAAGCATTACAGCGTAACGATGCCTTCGATGTGCGCGACCTGTTTGTAGACTGCAACCACTTCATCAGCACTTTCCATCTTCGCGGTTAAGCTGATCGAAACATATTTTTGATTCGCCGAACTTCGTTCCTGCACCATACCGGTTGGCATGACGCTGAGGAGCTCGCCTTTTTTGGCTTCGGGGACGACGAATTTGAAAAGGTAGGAGCTGGGCCAGGTATGGATTTCATCAAGTCGATTTTTAAAATTATGATATGGGTCCATGAGCATTGTCCTTTCCAGATCGAGGTTTAAACGTTTAAAACCTAAGTGCGCTCTTATAGCACAAGTACTACTGGATGATCTAGCGGGAAAGTGAAATCCAAGCTTTCCGCATAGGAAGGATATGTCATAGTAATTTATACGTTTTATACCGATTTCAAACAAACGCGGAGCCACGGCTCGTTTCCCAGGGAGATCGATCGTGCTAAGTTCCACCCGATTGAGCGAATGAGAGGACACCATGGCTAATTCATCTGATATTCCCTTAGCAGCACGCTATCGCCCTCTGCTAGCCGATGAATTGATCGGTCAGGAAAAGATCTGGAAGGAAGGCTCTGCGCTCTGGAAACTCGTCCACGCCGATCGTTTTCACTCTTTGCTTTTCTGGGGACCGCCAGGAACGGGTAAAACTTCGTTAGCCAGATTAATTGGACGTATTTTAAATCGACATGTTGTGGAATTGTCATCGGTCGATGCTGGCGTGAAGGATATTCGCGAGGTTGTGCAGGACTCCCAGTCCCGAATCCGTCTGGGCGACAAGGCCAGCATCCTCTTCCTTGACGAGATACACCGCCTGAACAAGAGCCAGCAGGACTCACTTTTGCCATCCGTGGAAGCAGGGCACATCAAGCTGATTGGAGCAACGACAGAGAATCCATCTTTTTCAGTCAACAATGCGCTTCTCTCGCGCAGTCTGACCCTTGGCTTTTCGAAGGTCGATACGGACTCCTTAAGCCTTCGATTGAGCGCAATTGCTAAGCGGGAGAATATGCCTATCAAGCAAGATCTGGCGCTGGCGATTGCCGATGCCGCCGATGGCGATGTCCGGGCTGCGCTCAATCTTTTGGAAGCCTGCTTCAGTATGGTGGAGCCAGGAGCTCCGCTCGATCTGGAAGCGGTGAAACCCCTATTGGCCACGATCGTTCCGCACTTCGATAAAAAGGGTGAATTCCACTACGATATTATTTCGGCTTTCATCAAGAGCATTCGGGCCAGCGATCCGGATGCTGCGGTCTACTATCTGGCGCGAATGCTGCATGGTGGTGAAGATCCCGTTTTCATCGCGCGTCGCCTCGTGATCGCCGCCAGCGAGGATGTGGGGAATGCCTCGCCTACAGCCTTGCTCATCGCCCAGGCGGCCCTGCAGGTCGTCCGCGAAATAGGAATGCCGGAAGCCCGCATTGTGCTCGCACAGGCAACAACATTTTTAGCTTCGAGCCCCAAGTCAAACAAAAGCTACCTCTCGATCGGCGAAGCGCTGGCAGCGGTCGAAAAAACCGGCGATCTTCCGGTACCCCTTCATCTCCGAAATGCTGTGACGAAATTCATGAAGGGTCTCGATTACGGAAAGGGTTACATGTACGCTCACGATAATCCTGCGGAAGCCGCGAAGATCAGTAACCTTCCCGATGCGCTTAAAGGCACGAAATTCTATCAGCCCTCCCAGCATGGCAGTGAAAAGGCAATAGCGGACATGCTGCAGAGATTGAGGCCTTAGTCTCCAATCTTTTGATATACTCAGCGATAGTTGTCTATTCCACAAGCGTCGAGATCCTTATGGAAGTTTGGTTTGTTTACTTGATTCGCTGCACGAACGACTCGCTCTATTGCGGTATTACGAAGGATCCTGAGAAGCGATTCAAAAGCCATGTTTCCGGCAAGGGCGCACGTTACACCCGCATCTACGCGCCCTTGGAATTGGTCTATCGAGAGGGTCCTTTTACTCACGGCGATGCCTTGCGTCGCGAACGACAAATCAAACTCCTGCCGCGCATAATCAAATCGCAACTCGTCCTCAGCTATTCTGAGACAAGTCGAGATATGCCTTGAAGAGTAGCCGTGGCAAAGGCCCGGGCGAATTCCTAGACCTTTGACTTGTTCCACACTCGTATTGATGAGAAAATTATCCCACGGTCATCCATCGCTATCAGATCCGGATCTTAGGTTGAGGTAAGAAAGTCTCTTTCCAGGAGAATTTCGCTCAAGCCGGGGATTTTTATGCAATTGCCAAAATTCTGACCAGTTTCGGGTACTTATACTGTGAAAACAAAAGCCTAATTCTAAAGGCCCCGTTTAAACAAGCTTCCTCCACACAGGTTAGAAGATTTTAAGCATCTGATAAGCTTGGCTAATCTAAAATAATTTTGGAATTCTTTCGATACCCTATCAACGAAATAAAAGATTAACCGATAGGTAACCATGGGAGTTGACTATTTGGGTTGGAGACGAGACCTATGTCTTCCGTAGCGGAAAATCTGTTAAATATCGATCAGGCGCTTGGGCAACCGAGCCTGAGCATTGGACTCATGCTTATTCAAGGCTGGGAAAAACCAGTAGAATATGCACTGTATGAGATCTGCCATCACAACATCGGTGTCATCACCTCAGTTACTCTCGAAGTCGGTACGCCTGTACTTATTGAGCGCAATGAAAACCACATCATTCCCCTCATCGTGCACCAAGCCGTTCCCAAAGAAAATCTGCCTGATGGCTACAATCGCTATCGCCTCATCAGTGTCGATCCAGAGACCGACTTTGAAACGCTGATTCCGGAATTGAGCCAAAGAACTTTTGCAATCAACAACAAACAGCTTTATCACGTGCGATTCGCTCGTTTTAAAACTGAGATCCCGACTCGCGTTGATGCGCGTACCTTCGGTTCACCCGAGGCCTACACTCTCAAGACGATCAACATCTCGAAGTCCGGCTTCCTGCTCGCGAGCCCCCCTGGTTTCCGAGTGCCTTTCAATGAAACAACGCTCCTTGAGCTGACTGTTCATGTGGAAGATGAAGAACCGATCTGCTTCCTCGGCAAAGTGATCCGTTGCGAATTCGATTTCGAAAAGAAAATGAAACGCTACGGTATCAATATCTGCGAAATCACCGCTGATATGAAAGAGCGTTACGATTCTTACATCGAAGATGCAGAGCACCGCAAAAACCGTCAGATCTTCCGCCTTCTCAATATCCCTATGCCAGTCTAATCAGGCTTTTTGTGACTTTAGGCTCCCCAGCCTATCGTCCAAAGCGGGCGCGAGCTTTTTTCATTCCTTTTCTCTCCCACTTATCCTTGCTATAGTTTGGCGTTTTCCTCCATTTACCTGGGAGCTGCGTCATGACTCAGTTTGAGAATTCGCTTTCTGTGCCTGTGCCGACCTCATCCACAGTTGCCCCCATAAGTGTCGGCAACAGTCTCGTTCCCAACCAAAATCAAATTGCATACTTCATGAGCGGCGCCACGCGCAGCTATGAGGCGCGTCGAAATTCTTTGTTAAAACTCAAAGCGGCTTTACAAAAACACGAACACACTTTGCTTGAAGCTCTGCACAAAGACCTTCGCAAGCATCCCAACGAAGGTTACGTCAGCGAATTGGGAATCATATACGATGAGATTTCTCACGTCTTGAAAGGCTTAAAAGGCTGGATGAAACCCCGTCGCGTGGCTACGCCCATGTCTTTGCAACCGGCATCGAGTCATATCGTTTCCGAAGCACTGGGCCGCGTCCTGGTCATCGCGCCTTGGAATTATCCTCTTCAACTAGCGATCAATCCTGCTGTTGGCGCCTTGGCTGCCGGGAACGTCGTGATGCTAAAGCCTTCGGAGCTGACACCCCATACATCCAAAGCGATCGCAACGCTCGTCCGAGAAACTTTCGACCCGGGTCTCTTTCAGGTGGTGGAAGGCGGAGTCGACGTCTCAACCCGTCTGCTTGAAGAACAGTGGGATCACATCTTCTTCACCGGCAGTACAGGGGTCGGACAGATCGTCGCTCTCGCAGCCGCGAAACACCTAACACCCTGCACCCTGGAACTCGGCGGCAAGAGTCCCTGCATCGTCACCCGCAGCGCGAATATGAGCCTCGCCGCGCGCCGCATCGTCTTTGGCAAGCTCTTAAACGCAGGGCAGACCTGTGTGGCTCCCGACTATCTCCTCGTGGAGAAGGGAGCGGAGGACGAACTCCTCAAAGCGATGATCAAAGAAGTTGAGATGCGTTATGGCCAGAACCCTCTTGAGAACACGCAGCTTCCCTGCATCGTCAATGATCGCAATTTTCAGCGCCTAAGCGCCTTCATCCAGCCCAAACTCGTCGCCCACGGTGGACGCACGAATGCGATGGAGCGGCTCATCGAACCCACGTTCATGATAAATGTCCCGCTCGATCATCCCGTGATGATGGAAGAGATTTTTGGACCGATTTTGCCGATCGTGACCTTCGACAAGCTCGACGATGCCATTCGCATCATCAACAGTCGCGAGCATCCTTTGGCCCTTTACATCTTCTCGGAGAATGCGGATGAGCAGGAAAGGGTCACGCGTTCCTGCCGCTTCGGAGGCGGCGCGATCAACGATACCCTCATGCATCTGGCGAACGCGAATTTACCATTTGGTGGAGTAGGGAAGAGCGGCTACGGTCGTTATCACGGCAAGAACAGTTTTGACTGTTTTGTGCATCAGAAAGCGATTTTGAAGACAGCAACCTGGTTCGATATGCCCATTCGTTATGCGCCTTGGACACCGATGAAAGATAAGCTTGTACGCTTGTTCCTGCGTTAATTCGTCAGATACTGGCGGCGCCACTCGTAGCAGGTGACGCCTAGTGATACTGCTACGTTGAGAGAATTCTTTCGGCCCTGGCAGGGTATTTCCACGACATTATCGCAGAGTTCCAGCAGATTATTCTCGATACCAAAGCGCTCATTGCCGAAGACCAATGCGGTGGGCCCTTTGGGAAACGAGAAGTTCTGCATGGACTTTGCCGAATCGCTCGTCTCGAGTGCAATGATTCGATAACCATCCTTCTTCAATTTCTCGAGCAGATCCTTGGCGTGAGCTTCCCAGCTCCATGACTGGAGCGAATCCGTGCCCATAGAAGCCTTCTTCAACTTCTCCTGCTCAGGCGTGGCTGTATAGCCGCAAAGGTAAAGATGCACGATCCCGAAACATTCGGCGATACGAAAGATTGACCCGACGTTGAAGGCAGAGCGCAGGTTGTCGACGACCAGGACGAGAGGCAGGACCTCGGCCAAAGCCTCCTCACGATCGCTTGAGCGGGCAAGAATTTCAGGATCGGTGACACCCCGACCGAACGCACGTTCGATCGGGGCCACAAGCGTCATATACTGATGATAGGAAGGATCAGGGGGAATGCGATCAGGAAGAGATGTGAGAGCCCGCACTTTCTCCGAACGGTGCGCTCCCGACCAATCGAGAACTTCAATGAGTATCGCCAGGGATTCGGCACGCTTGTCTTCGAAGGGCCAATTCATCTCCACGGCCTGGAGACAATCGACGATAAAGCGTAGGGCCATTCCCTCATTCAACTCAAGAAATTTTCTCAATTGCATAACACTCTCCTCATCGGCTCAACTGATGCGTTGACCCGGCTTGGCATTGACGTCGGGGAAGAGCAAGGCCAGCTCAGATCCGTCACCGGAAGCCAGAACCATACCTTCACTGATACCGAATTTCATTTTGCGCGGCGCGAGGTTCGCAACCATGACCGTGAGTTTGCCTACCAGATCTTCAGGCTTATAAGTCGATTTAATACCCGAAAAGACATTGCGCTTCACGCCATTGCCAAGATCGAGTGTCAACTGAAGGAGCTTGCTAGCGCCTTCGACATGCGAAGCGGCAGCGATGCGAGCGACACGAAGGTCCAGCTTCTGGAAGTCATCGATGTTGATCATGGGGGCGATACCCAAGGCTTTTTCAGGATCGACTGCCGGAGCATTCGCCGCATGAATTTCTTTGGTCTCTTCGATAATTTTTTCCACTTGAGCCGCCTCCACGCGTTTCAAAAGATGTTCAAAGGCTGCGAGTTTGTGGTGTTCGAGAATGATCTTCGAACTTTCCCATTGATAAGGCGCCTCATCAAAGAGGGCTTCCACCTTCAATGCATAGGACGGCATCACCGGCTTAAGGTAGATCGCCATGATACGGAAGAGGTTGAGAATACCCGTGAGAATTTGACGAGTCCCGTCTTCATCTGATTTAACCAGTTTCCAGGGTTCGTACTTATCGAAGTATTTGTTTGCATCATCGGCGATCGAACGAATTGCAATCATCGCTTTTGCATAATCACGATCTTCGTAATGCTGTGCAACTTCGTGACCCAGCTCCTGCGCCTTTGCCACGAGGTCGTGCCCCTCAGCGGAGAGCTGACCCATCGAGCCGCCCATCTTTGCCAGCATCTGCGCGCCACGGGACGCGACGTTGGTGATCTTGCCGATCAAGTCGGAGTTCACGCGCGACACGAAATCGTCGAAGTTCAGATCGATGTCGTCGATTGAAGAACTGATTTTACAAGCGAGATAATAACGCAGGTAAACGGGATCCATGTGCTTATGAAAAGTCGATGCGAAGACCGATGTTCCACGGGATTTACTCATCTTTGCACCATTGACCTGGAGCATGCCGTGAACCCAAATTCCTGTCGGAGTCGCGAGTTCTGCAGTTTTCAACATGCTGGGCCAAAACAGTGCGTGATGGTAGACAATGTCTTTGCCAATGCAATGATAGATTTCCGTTTTCGGATCATTCCAAACCGATTCGAATCCTTTGCCTTTGAGAGATTCGTCGAGGGCGGCCAGATAACCGATCGGAGCATCAAACCAGACATAATAATATTTCTTTGCGTGTCCTGGGATTTCAAATCCGAAATAAGGGTCGTCGCGAGAAATGCACCACGATTGCAATTCCCCATCAAACCACTCAGCAAGCTTTTTAGCCACTTCCGGCGTTGTATGCTTGGGAACCCATTCCTTTAAAAATGGGCGATAGTCCTCAAGCTTCACGTAGAGATGTTCGCTCGGCTTTTCAACCGGGACCTTGCCACAAACCGCACAATGCGGATTCTTTAAATCCGAAGCCGAGTAAACTGTGCCGCAAACTTCGCAACCATCGCCGTATTGATCGACAGCACCGCATTTGGGACAAGTGCCCTTCACATAGCGATCGGGCAGGAACATCTTGTCCGTCTCGCAATAGGATTGCATCAGGGTCTTCTTCTCGACCATTCCCTTTTCTTCCAGGGCGGTAAAGATACGATTGGAAATCTTCTGATTCGTTTCACTGTTAGTCGAACCATAATGATCGAAATCGATATCAAATTTCTTGAAGGTCTCGATCTGCTCAAGACGAAATTTCTCGACCAGCGAAGAAGGCGTTACCCCAAGCTTCTTGGCATTCATCATAATGGGTGTACCATGGGTGTCAGCAGCGCAAACAAAATGAACTTTATGGCCACGCATTCGTTGAAAGCGCACCCAAAAATCAGTCATGGAATGTTCAACAAGATGTCCGATGTGAATCGGTCCGTTGGCATAGGGTAAAGCTGGGGTGACAACGATGCTGCGTTTGCCTGTCATAAGGGGCTAACTCCTTTGGCCGAGATACGAGTAAAGTCGGCCCCACTATACGTCAAGGGCCTTATGCGAGGAAGACAATTGCAACAAGAACAAGCCATATTGCACTATCTTCTTCGCGGACCTTCCGGCTTTGGCGGCATAACAAAGGTCTCGGGATCATCTGGCCAGGCACGCTTTGGGTAACGCCTTTTCAGTTCCTTTTTCACCTCGTGATAGCTCCCGACCCAGAAATTCTTAAGATCGCGTGTGATTTGAGCCGGTCTTTGACTGGGCGCGAGAAGTTTAAGGACGAGAGGATAACGTCCGTAGCAGATGGCCGGTGTCTGCAACTGGCGGAAAAAGTCCTGGATAAGGCTGGCCACCCATGGCTCATCCTCACCTACGTAATTCACTTTAAGGCGTTTGCCAGCGGTCAATACAATCGTATCGGGACAGGCTTTGGCCAGGAGTTCGATATCCTGGAAATCCAATTGCTCCCTAATACCTTGAGCCAGACTGCGCTTCGCCAGATCTTTCAAAGACCGCACGCCTTCACCGAGGTGATCCATGAGAAGGTCGAGCATCTCCCCTTCAAAGCGGGGCATGTTGTGCTCGATACTGTTCTTCTCAAGAAGATCCAATTTCCGATGGTAGATCGCCAGCGCGTCCTCATCCTCAAAGACCTTAGGCCATTTCTTACGCACTTCGGTCATCAGAAGATCCTGCGCATGCTCCGCTTCAGCATCCTCCCAGGTTTCCTCCATTAGGAGTCGCCCATAAAGGAGCTGATTGCAGCGCCGCGGTCGGCCTGCTTTAGGGTCGATCCTGATCGAACTCTCTCGCTCGATCAATTGAAAGGGATCCTTGAGAAGAAACGCATAGGGAATGCCGGACGCTACGAAAACTCGACCCAATTCCTCGTTATAACTCTCCCGTGCCTCGACCGCGACCAGCCACTCCATCTCCTGCGCTGTGGATGTATCGCTAAGGACGGCTCCGCGTCCAAGAGAAAAGTTGTAGTGCCGTAATTTGCTCCTCCCCGTGTCGGCAAGAGGCCGGTATTTTGCGACCCGATCCGCAAAGGCGACGAAGACCGCGTATCGCAAATCCACCTCGTTTTCCATCGAGACCAGATTCAGGGAGCGGAGACGGGCCGGCCTTGCAATGAGTTCATAGGATTTCAGAATGCGCTGGAGTCTGCCCTGATCCAGGGTCACGCGTCGCCCGCGCTTTGCCAACCAATCGAGAAAGATCTGCACCTGGTAGACGACATCGGACTCCAGATGTTCAAGAGGCTTCTGATCCTGACCCAAAATCATGCCTTCGTTGATGATCAAAGCCGCCAGGAGCCCAAGTTCAGAGCAACCCAGTTTTTCCGCCTCGATCCAGAGCTTCGCCAGGCGGGGATGCAGCGAAAGATTCCCCATGCGTTCACCATCGGCCGTGAGGAAACCCTTGTCGTCCATTGCCGAAAGACTCTGGAGAAGTTTTACATTCTGTTCGACAATACTGGCCTTGGGGCGCTCGAGCCAGGCGAGACTTTGCCAGGCCCAAGGGCGATCCGGATGAATGCTCTGGAGTTCGAGAATGATCTGACAAAGATCGATGCGCTGGATTTCGGCTTCGCTAAATCTTGCGCGCGCATGAAAATCGCTCTCGCTAAACAGGCGATAACAAATGCCGGCCGCCACACGCCCCGCACGGCCGCTTCTCTGGATGCAGGAGGCCTGACTGACCTTCTTCTCTTCCAGAGTGGGCAATCCACTCCAGGGAGCATAGGCGAGGATGCGCGCAGTCCCACAGTCGATCACACCCTGTATATTGGGAAGGGTAAGCGAGGTCTCAGCGACGTTGGTCGAAAGTATAATTTTCCTGCGATCGGGATCAGCCACGATCTTCTGATAGTTCCCGGCATGTTCGGCTGACAAAGGAATAATTTCAGCGTCACGAATCCGTTCCTCGAGATAAGCTGCGCAATTGAAAATCTGCGCTGTGCCGGCAAGAAAGATGAGGATATTGCCCTGGCAGGCCGGATCCTTCAGCATATCTTGCACAGCGCCCGCTATCTGACTGGAAAGATTCTGTCCGGCGGCCGGAGGACGATAGGCGATGGACACAGGAAACACCCGGCCCGGTATATCAAAGCTCGGTACCTCGCCGAGATAAGCCTGAAGCAGCGTTTGTTGAAGGGTCGCCGACATCACGAGGATCTTGAGATCTGTCCTCTTCTTTTGCAAAGCGTTGACGAGAGCCAAAGCAATATCGCTATGCACATGCCGCTCGTGAAATTCATCGAGAATGATGAGGTCAAATTCGCGAAGCATGGGATCTTGAATAAAAAGACGTGTGAGGACACCCTCGGTTGCATAGAGAAGGCGTGTGTCTTTCGATTTGCGACTGTCCATTCGGATCTGGTAACCGACCAGCCCCCCCACCGATCCACCGCTCTGCTGAGCAACCCATTCTGCCGACAGCTTTGCCGCCAAACGACGTGGTTCAATGACCAGGATTCGTTTGAAATGCTGCAGGAGATAAAGCGGCACTTGCGTGGTTTTGCCGGCGCCTGGTTCAGCCTTGAGCAGAGTCGACGGGTGTTGCAACAATGCCTTAGCAATTTCGGGCAGATAGGGATCGACAGGATACTGCATGCAAATTTGTCCTTAAGAACAGTCAAGCCGCTATATTCGAAGCATTATTTGAGAATAACAAGTTTCGCTGGCCTTCAGGCGGTCACAATGGTAGTAGTTTGGTCCCCTGAGATCATTATGTTAGGAGTCTACTCTCCATGGAACGTCATTCAATATCAGTTAGCTACCGTCTTCAAGGTATGCGCCTCGACCATGCGATCGCCGATGAAATCCCAGGATTCTCGCGCCGTCGTGCCAAAGCCATCATCGATATCGGTGGATGCTATGTAAACGGTAAACGCGTTCGTATCGCCTCCAAAACCGTTTCCAAAGGGGATAAACTCGAAGTCGAATATAATCCGCAGCTCTTCGTAAGCCAGCGTCAAGACATCGAAATCAAGCCTGAAGATATTCTATACTTCGAACATTCTGTGATTGTCATCAATAAGCCGGCGGCCTTGCCCTCCCAAGCGACTCGTGACCAGGCTGTTCATCATGTCGTTCCTTTGCTCGTCAAAACCCTGAAAACAATGGGTCATGACATCAAGGATCTGCAGTTGGTTCACCGTCTCGACAAGGATACCACCGGTTGCCTTATCCTGACCTACAACTCCAACACGATGACTTACATCACGGAACAGTTCAAAAACCATCAGGTGTCAAAGGTTTACCACGCAGTAGCCTGGGGCATCGGTCCCGCGCAGTTTGAAGAAAAATGTAACCTTTCCGCGATCCAGGGAACCACGGGAACTGTTCGCGTTCTCCAGGCTGGCGGCAAATCGTCCCACACCTATTTCAAAACGCTCGAGACTTACCCCGCAAGCAAGACCTCGTTGGTCGAGGCACGCCCTGTAACAGGACGCAGCCATCAGATCCGCGTTCACCTTGAAAAGAACAACCTGCCCATTATCGGCGATAGAGTTTACGGCGAAGGCAAACGCCATAAGCTCCCTGATGACATCATTCAAAAGGTGAATCATCAGTTGCTGCATTCAAACAGCATCAAGTTCTCTCCGGCGCCGGGCATTGAGCCGGTCACCATCACAGCACCCTATCGTGAAAACATGACGGAAGTCCTGGAAGCTATTCGCGCAGCGGAAATCAAACTCAACTAAAAACCCCTTCAAACAAAAGAGCCGCTTACGTCCACGTAAGCGGCTCTTCTAGTTTGACGGTCGTTTAAAATTGATCAATCACGTTGGCCCAGCTTACTTAATCTTCGTCGTTACGACGCGAGCGACTGATTCGGGGGCCGTCCACTTTCTTGGTCGTTCGAGATGCTTCAGACTTAGATGGCTTTTTCTTCAAAGCGCTGGGATTCCGCGCCTTCTGCGGAGGCCTTCTCTCGCCTTCAGCAGGCTTCGGCTTACGCTCGATGTCCGGCATGTCACGATAAATTTGACCGCGCAGGAGTTCAACCTTGTTGCGACTGGCCTTAACTTTGTCGATGCTCACTTCGGGAGCACAGAGTAGATAAGATTTAGTTTCAAGCAAAGGATCGCGCGAGGCTTTTTCCACGGGACGCCCGACAACAACAGACCCTTCCTTACCAAGTTTCACATGGCCATCGGCAATGAGATCCGGGCTGACGAAGAGATAGCCGCTGACACCGATACGCTGGCGATCGATCTTCAGGATTCTATCCACCTTCTTAACGAGGGGGGGACGGTCCCAGACCGCTTCCGAATAGCACCAATCGCGTTTGGATTCGAGCATCGGACAGCCTTGGCTGTGCGGGCAGGGATAGAGCATGACATAACCCATCTCGACCAAACGATCGCGAAGCTCCATCGCTTCACGCGCCAGCTCCTGACTCGCAGGTTCAAGAATAGTGATAACGCGCTGGCCTTTTTGCAGACCGTTGCCGAGCAAACGCATGAGCAATTGTGTGGTGCGGGCATGGCGGGAAATTTCGTTCCAGACATAACCAAGCTGATACCAGACCAATCCGTCCTTGGCGCCGGCGGAGACTTCGCGGCTCAAAAACTCATCGAGTTTCTGGCGACGCAAAACGGGCTGTGCATCGGGTTTAAGGAGCTTGATGCCGAGTGCAGCCATCTCCAGGAAGGCCGCTGATTTATCAACCATCTCCCAGGTGATATCGAGAGCCTCACGATAGGACCAAAGTTCTTGCGCGGTGAGGAGACTCAAAGCTCCGCTTCCGCAACCAAGGTCCATCAAATGCACAGCTTCCGCAGCACTGATTTGAGACAGAAGTTTATGACGATATTCCGCACGATCGAGGACAGCCGCCAGCCGCGCCTGGTTTGCAAGGTGGAAACCGAGGAGGTAAACCATGCTTTCGCGCTTGGGGTCCATCAGATAACGCGAAACTTCCGTCCTATCAGTCGTAAACGCTTCCCACAAACGTACGACATCGTCGCGATGCTCTTGTAGAACATAGCCAGCGATTTCAAGGTCAGAATACTCAGCCCGGGGCTTCTCAAGCCTGGATGGAGTCTTCGCGAGCTGACTGATAGTCTGCCCCCAGATCTTGTAATTGCGGTTGCTTACGAGTGATTCGCGGTGTTCGGAACGAGTATGATGAGACTGCATAGTGAATCCTTAGAGGCATTTCGGAGCTGACGTTTAACATGTTTAGACGCAGAGTGCGACTGATCCTTGCTAGCCACTGACCTTCTTCGATGCTAAAATCAGTGGGTTAAAAATAAGAGTTAAGAGGTCAATCATGAGTGAGCTTGAAGCCCGAGATACCACTCAGGCACTGCATATTAATAAGCCATCTTGGCTTAAAACAAAAATTCCAACAGGTGACACCTTTTTCGACATTAAGCGCGATTTGCGCTCGAAAAACCTCTTTACCGTCTGCGAAGAGGCCAAGTGCCCGAACATTTCCGAATGTTGGGCCACCAATACTGCGACCTTTATGGTCCTCGGCGATACCTGTACGCGTGCCTGCCGCTTTTGCAACGTCAAAACCGGCAATCCTCAAGGTTGGCTGGATGGAAGCGAGCCAGAGAAGACCGCGGAAAGCGTGCGCACGATGAAACTAAAATACGCGGTTTTGACTATGGTTGACCGCGATGATTTGGAAGATGGCGGCGCAGCCCATGTGAAAAAGTGCTTCGAGGCCATTCGTGAGAAGAGCCCGACGACGCTTCTTGAATTCCTCGGCGGTGATTTTCAGGCCAAGGATTCTTCGCTGATCACGATACTTGAAGCGAAACCTGAAGTCTACGCGCACAACATTGAAACCGTTCTGCGCCTGACGCCGCGCGTCCGCGATGCCCGTGCTTCCTATGCACAGTCGCTGAAAGTTCTAAAGCGCGTGAAGGAACTCACGACTTATGAACTCTTCACCAAGAGCGCGATCATGCTCGGCCTCGGCGAAACGATGGACGAAGTGGTTCAGGCTTTGAAAGATCTCAGGGAGCATGACGTCGACTTCATCACGATCGGGCAGTACATGCGCCCATCGAAGCGCCATCTCTCCATTAAAGAATTTGTGAATCCTGAACAGTTCGACGAACTGGCTGTGATCGCGAAAGACCTTGGTTTCATGTCGGTCGCCTCGGGACCTCTCGTGCGTTCGTCCTATAAAGCCAGCGAATTTTATGCGAAAGCCATGGAACTTCGCGAGGAACTCCGCCGTTGAAATCAGCTCTCATAAAGGGCTGCCTTCATCTGGTGGCCACCTTTATTCGATTGCTTCCCAAGGCCAGCGTGCCTTGGTTCGCCTTTCTGTTCAGCGTTCTTGCACCCAGACTTTTAAAACGCGACAGGACCCTCATCGCTGAGAATATCGATCGCGTTTACCATCTACCTGCGCAGAGCTCTTTTTCGACGATGTTTCAACGTCAGGTCTTTCGTTCCCAGGCACTCGTGGCATTGGAAACGTTTAAGCACCAACTCGCTAGCCGCGATCTCATCACTCTTGTCGGCCTCGACGAACTGCGCGCGGAAATCGAACGCGTGACAGCTTCCGGCAAAGGGATGATCGTCGTCACTGCCCATCATGGGAGTTGGGAACTCGTCGCCAGCACAGTCGCGCTCGCGAGCGGCAAAACCTTTGTGGCCTTGGCCAAACCTTCGAAGCTGCCTGAATTCACCCAGGTCCTGGATCGCCTCCGCCGCAGCGGCAACACCGAAATTCTCTGGACCGATAGCAAAAATCTCCTTCGCGATATGATGAAAACTTTGAAGCAGGGTGGGAATCTCGGCTTTGTGATGGATCAGAAACCAGAAGGACGCATTGGACCGGTCGTCGAGTTCCTGGGACAAGCCACAGAGTTCGTATCCGGCCCAGCAAAACTTGCTGCACGCCATCAATCAGCCGTTGTCGCGATTTTCTGTATGCGTACAGGCCCTTGGGAATATAGAATTGTTTTTGAAACTGTCGCGGAAGCAGCGCATGCGATTTCCGATGAACTCGTTCTTACCCAGAAGATGGCAACGGCGATTACCAAAGCAATTCAACTTTATCCCGAGCAGTGGGTATGGAATTACAAACGATGGCGAAAGAAAAAGTTAAAAACAGAGATACCAATGGCGAAAGCGGCGGAATTAAATTGGAAAGTTCCGTTCTGAACCTGTCCAAGACGATTGCAAATTTCCTCGCGGATGGTGGCCTGGTCCTCTCCGCTCTTTTTATGCCCGAGCCCATTTCCCTCTCATTAAACTGGGGTCTGGGGATAAGCATCGCAGGGGTTGCCCTGCTCGTCTGGGAACATGGATACAGCGAGAAGCCACCGTTGATCGTCGGGCCTTACCGCTTCGTAAGAAATCCGCATAGTCTCGCCCTCTGGCTTCTCAGCTTCGCTATGGCCATCGCGGCTCGATCATTCCCTGCTGTAATACTTATTCTCGTCCTCTTGCCCTGGCTCTTCTACCTCGAGCATGAAGAATTAGGCAAGCGTCCCGACGCAAGACTTCTTCGCTACCGCTTTCACGTTCCTGCCCTGATCCCGACCCTCATGCCTTTCGACGAGAGTCCTAACGCTGGGTTTTCATGGAGACGCGCGGTAAGGATAAATAAGTGGCCCTCGCTGGCAAGGCTGCTTTCGGTCGCGATTGTTTGGGTCTATCTCCTTGTTACCTATAGCTTAAAGCTGCCTTGGTGGGCTGGACTTATCACCGCCGGAGCCTATATCGCAATCAAGCTATTCTTGTCACAAAGGAATTTGCGACAAATTAGCTTTAGAAAAAAAGATCTGATTTCTTCTAACCTGTCTTAACTCCAGGACAAAGATAATTCCTTATCCATTCGTCAAAGTTTTCTTTGGGCTTATCGTTTCAGTTTCAAAAAGCTGAGTCGATAAGCAAGGAAACGTGGCGTTGGAGAAGGCACTATGCGAAAGTTGACAGGTAATCCTAAGCTTAATGAAGCCAATAAGTGCATCTTCGTAAAGGATTACGAACAAGCCGAAGCCATTATAGAAGAACTCGTGAGGTCCCCTCAACACACGAACGACCTCCTGATCCATCTTCGTCGTATCGAACTCGCTTCGAAGGTCGACAAGCTCGAAGAGCTGGTGGATATCTATGCAAATCAAAGCAAAGAGAACCCGACGAACTTAACTTATAAGCTCGCCTATCTCTTTTCCGAGCAACATACCGAAAACCTTTCCAACAAAGATGCCCTTGAGCGTTATCAAGAGATCCTGCGTACGGAAGGTCCTCACGCGGGGATCTACTACGGCATCGGTTACTGCTATGAAATCGAATCCAATCTCGATCATTCGCGCAAAGCCTACGAACAATGCCTCAATCTCGACAGTACCTGGCACCCAGCCTATTTCGGGTTGAGCCAGGTCTATTATCAAATGGGCGACGAGAAAAAAGGCGATCAATACTTTACGCATTTTGAAGAACTCGCTCCCTATAATGTCTACGGCAATTTCGAAACACACAGAAAACTTTCGAACGAGTTTACCGATCGTCATGATTTCGATGCGGCCGAAATCGCTATCAAGACATTGAGCGAGTGGTGGATCGAAAGCAAAGGCTTCGCGCCGCTGGAAATCCAACTCTTCGAAAAATTCGCCCGCGCGAAAATCGCCGAATTCGATAGGGATGAGGTCACAGCGACTCAAAGACGTCATCAGGGGCGCCTGGTGGCTCACAAGATTCTTGAAAGTGAGAAATCCTCCGAATCAATCCTCTATTTTTCCGCTAAAGTTCTGGAGGAGTTCTCAGAACTCACTCTTTCACTTGAGATGTACCGCCGCATTTTGAAATCCGAGATCACCAATCCCGAGATGGTGCAAAAGATCGGTGCTCAGTTTGTATCGGTCGGTGAATTCAACCTGGCCAAAGATCTCTTTGAAGAAGCCTACAAGATTCACCCTGATCAGCCTGAGATTCGCTTTTGCCTGCTCGTGGTTCGCCTGAAGATGGCCAAAGTCAATGTAGAAGAATATCTGATCAGCAAAGAGCGCCTGAAGAAACTGATCGAAGACGGCAGCGACCGCACAGAGACCATGAGTCTGCTGATGGCCATGACCTCGAAATACAATCAGGATGCCGAAGTTCAAGGCCACATGGCAGATGTCTATCTCGAACTCGGTCACCAGGACCAAGCGCGTCGACACTTTGAGAAGATGTATGAGCTCGACTCCTACAGCCGCTATTCCACCCTCAAGTATGCAGCCTTCCTCATGCAGCATCAGGATGCGGACCTTGCGAAGGGCTTGCTTGAGAAGATCGATGATCCAAAGAAGTTACTTCCAGACGAACTCGCCGAGCTCCACTGGCTCTATGCGAACTATGAATTCCGTACATCTAACTTTGCCAATGCCATGGATCGCATCCATAGGCTGATTGAAAGTGAACCCTGGAGTTTGACCTACCTTCTGCTTGAGGTTCGTTGCCTTTCCGAACTCACGAAACAAAAGATCGATATCGACGTCTATGATTCCACCCTTGATCGCCTGACTGCCGGTGACGAAGACGATCTGAACTGGATAGAGTTTGACCAAAGAACCGAATCCCTTCGCAGAGCGCGCTGCATCGAGCTTGTCTACGTCCGCACCAAGCTTCGCTACCTTTATACTGAGGGCGATGAGGAGAGCGTAACGCAACTTGTTCAAGCTTCTTCGACCTTCGACGCCCAGAAGGGCATCTTCGAGCTTATAAAATTGCTAAACACCAATTTTGACAGCCCTAACATCTACTGGGCACTTGGCGTTCTCTTCCGTGAAATTTGGCAATTAGAAACAGCGAGTATGTGGTTTGACCAAATGCTGCTTCTGCCCAAAATCGACAATGCCCAGCGAGCACGCGCCTATTTAGAGCAGGCTGACTGCTATATCTGGCGGGGAATTAACCTTGAAAAAGCTATTGAATACACAAAACTAAGCCAGGATCTTGGACTTCGTTCGGATAAGCGCACGGTTCGCATCATGGCGCATGGTTACCTCAAAATGGGTAAGGCACAACAGGCCGAAGCCTACCTGCAGGACAGCGCCACAAATGATGACCCCGAAGTCATTTACCTACGTGGTTTGGTAAAATACCGAAACGGCTCCGCTCAGGAGGCAAACAGCATTTGGAAGCCCCTTCTAACCTACCCGGTGGAGAGCCTGAGGCTGCATAATATCAAACAGGAGATCATGAAGTATTACTTCGACAGAACGCCTTATCGTGCTTTAAACTAAGGCTATCTGCTCAAATTTATAGAGACTGCAAAGGACCTTTTAGGTCCTTTCTTTATATCTTCTTTTTCCTCAGTGATTCTTAATGTTCTCCCATTGAGACAGCGGCAAACTCCGCCTCGAGCCTTCGGAATTTTTGTTGACACTAAAGTCCGAATATGGAGAATGTAGGTCGAGCACTACATAACATTTATATCTCTCACGCAGCTACGAAGGCTCTGTCCTTCTGAGCACAAGGCCACTGTTCACCTTGTTTTCAGACTTCAGTTCTTCCGTTGCCGAGCCGTAACTAGCTTTTATTAGCTTTTTGCCGAGGGATTCTTAACGCAATTTCGGAGGATTTATGAACTTGTCCGTTCAGACTCGCTGCGCTATCTGTGATGAAGAGCGTAAGATCCGTCATCGTGAATTCAGCCCACACGCATGGACGGCCCTCACCGTTTGGGGTGAAGTCCTGCCTTCACAAACCGGTCAAGCTATGTGTAATGGCTGCTACTCTGATTTCCGCGATCTCCTGATCGAGCGTTCAAACGAAGTTGAGCATTATGCCAGAAACAGCTTGAATGACCTTGCGGCGGTTCATGACCTAACTGGGTTCCGAGCCACCGAAAATTCGAGCAAATCTCAGATCGCGAGCTGAAAATTGTCAATGATTTGTACATCCGAGCGTGGGCAGATTCTTCCTCCGCACGCTCGGTAAACTTTTCCTCCGTGAAATTGAACCCTTAAGCTCAAGTTTTTGGTCGTCTGTCCCGATATTGATAGAGAACGCTGAATCAGTGTCTCAGCTATCGATTAGAGGATGAATCCGATGACCAAGCGCCCATCAAAGAGCTGGCTACTAAATCGCCCTAAACCAGAAGCAACCTATCTGAAGACTTTGCGCTTCTATTGGCAAGGTGAGCGCGACAGCGCCATTGCTTTGCTGACGGATGAGCTGGGCGAAGGCACATCGGCTAATAACGAAGCTTATTACCGCCTCTGGATCGAAACCCTTGCGGAAGAAAAATCCGATGCCGGTCTGCGAGAACTCATCGCACATCTTGAACGCAATATATCTCTGGGTTTGATCTCAGCCGTAAGCGGAACCGCACTGGTAGCACTAAGCCGCTATGAGTTGGGCGAACGCGAAGCTGCCATTATCCTCTGGCGTTCAGTCAGCAAATACGGCAGCGATGCTTACGCTCGCGAACTCACCATGATCCTTTCGGATGATGATGAAGTGAAAGAACAGGCAGCTCACACGCTGCAACGCATCAGCGGTGACTTCTTCCATATGCGAAGAACCACTCTTTTCTTCCATTCCGAACAACTCGTGACTGCCTTTCGCAAATCCATTGGCTCGATCAACGAGACTTTTGCCGGCAATCCCTTGCATGCAGAAATCCAATACCACCAACTCTTCACCAAGAAGCGTTTCAAGGAAGCCCTTCGCTGGTCGAAACAACTTCGTGAAGAGTATCCTCAACACAGCGAATACCAATTCTTCTTCGCTTACGCTTCCTATCTGACTCAAGACACGAAGAGTGCCATGAGCGAGTTCGAAAGCCTGAACCGCAAAACCGAAGGCCAGGATCCCGACGTCTTGCATCTGTTAGGTCTCTCGACTTTCAAAGAAGCCTCAGGTCGTGCCGACGAAATCAAAAAAGCCCGTCACCACCTTAACCGTTCGAAAGAACGTTACCTATCACTTGGCTATCCAGCGCTCCAACTTGAGGAGAGCCTCATGTCTCTGTCCGCACAAAAATACAGGGACGCTTCCAAGTACTGGATCGTCAAACTCACAGCGAGCCAAGCTTGGGATTTAAGCCAGAAGAGCGAAGAAGCTGTTCAGACACTTTATAAATCAATGGGCGAGTTTGTGGAAAGAGGCGACTACTGCTTCTTCGTCACCGAAACACGCCTTGCTGATAATAAGCAGACCGGCATGTGGCGCCTTTACGCTCTCTACCGGGCATCGTCGGCCGCTGAGTGGCATCCCACCCATCGCCACCGCACAACGCTTGATCTTGTCATCCGCATGGAGACTGCGATCCCCATCGAAATCGAAGGCAACGCATTCCAGGGCAGAAACCCTGCGGCCGCCTACGGTCTCCTTGAAATTGATCCGTCAGCTTTGAGTCATTTTGAAGAATGTATCAACGAATACACTCTCGAGGATCCGAACTATAACCAAGTTTTCGAAACCATTCGCATTGCACGCGCCGGATAAGGAGTCCACAATGAAACGTTTGCTCTTAGCAGTTAGTCTAAGCTTTACCAGTCTGGCCATTGCGCAAGGGGCCGGCGCGCCTCCTCCTGTGCCGGCAGCCGTTCCGAAGGCTCCGGACAAAATCATCGCCAACGGCAGCGAAGCTGTCGACATTACCGGCGAAGGATTTTCGATGGTTCCTCCTGCAGGTTGGGAGGTCATTCGAGACGGCTCGGGTGCTGCATTCTTGTTCCAGGCTCCGAAAGGCCCTCAACCCGTCGGTGTTGTGACTTATCAACCGAACATGCGCATCATGATGATGAATGACCCTCGTCCGATGGACAACGAAACCAAAGATGAATACAGCAAAATCATTGCTGAGAAATCACCGAACATAAGTTCGGCAGTATCGGAATATCTCGTTGCTAGCGCGGAGCCGGTCAAACTTCAAAACGGCACGCCCGCCTTCCTCTACTACGCGTCTTTCAAACTCAGCGGCACATCGATGATGCAGATGCACATTCTGGTTTCTTCCGGAACCAAGCATTTCCTCATGACTTACACCGACCTCGCTAGTGTTTTCGAAAAACAAGAGCAAGGCCTGACGACAGCCTATACATCGATGCAGAGCGTGAAGCTCGATACGCTTCCTCCCGATCGTTGGATAAGATATCAGATCGCTGGCGGCTGCATCCTCGCACTCTTCTTCCTGACGATCATGATCCGGGTCATTCGCGGTCATCGCATGAAAAAACTGGGTGAGCGCATCGAAAATGAGGATGGCGGCCTCAGCACCGACGACCATGATGACTACGAAGTAACTTCGAGCATCTCGGCCATCAGCGAAGTGGCTGAACACGATCACGATGACGACTACGATATGCCTGAGACAAAGGAAGCCCCAGCCTCACGCAAGGCAGAACGCCCCGCGCCTCCCGCTCCGGTGGCCAGGAAAGCGGCGCCCGTACCAGCTCCAGCACCTCGCCTTCAGGCTCCGGCTCCTGTCGCTAAGAAAGCCAGTGCACCCGTAGCTCCAAGGCCAGCAGCACCCGCTCCTGCGGCTCCAATTCCAGCGCCTGCAGCGAAGTTTGAAGCCCGCACAAGAAAGACGACAATGAGCTCGGAAGTGGCTCCGGTAGAAGTTCCGGATGAAGTCTCATCCGCGGACGCTCCGATCAGCGGCACCTGGAACCTTTATGAATCCAGTTCACCGCATCACGATGATACAGACTTTGAGAACTCGTCTGTATCTGAAATCAAAACCAAGCCAAAAACCGTGATCGCTCCCGCCACGAAATCAAAGCATCAAAAGGCGCCCGCGGCACGTGTACAGGAGCCAGAGCTTGACGACGAAGGATCATCGGTAGCGCGTCTATCGGAAATCCTTCCCAATACAGGCGACAGCAAGAAGAAGAAAAAAGGCTTTTTTGGTTGGGGCAAGAACAAAAACAAGGATGAAGACAGTTTCGATAAACACAGTGACGACAATCATGAAATAGACAGCGATGGAAATGATGATTGGGACAGTTCAAGCAAGGGCAAAAGCAAAGGCAAGGACAAAGAAGCTCCTGCCAAAGCCAAAGCTGTTCCTCAAGCCAAGACGAGCAGCAGAACCCAAGCTCAACCGGTCTCTCAGGTTTCTGAGGTTGCGGGTGGCGAATGGAACCTCGCGAAAGGCCAGGCCGATCATGATTCTGACGATGAAGAAGACTAAGAGATCTGAATTTCTTTCAGGGATCTCTTGAGATTTTGGCATAACTTGATATTGTGGGCGCTTCTTTTGCGAAAAAGGGGCGCCCTTTTATGTATACAGCTATGTCTTTCCAAGATGATCACCTGAAGTTAATCGACCAAAAACGCCTTCCTCATGAAGAGATCTGGATCGACTGCCGAAGCCTCGAAGATGTTGCGCAATCCATTGAAAACATGACAGTTCGTGGAGCTCCTGCGATTGCGACTGCCGCAGCCTACGCCTTGGTGCTCGACACCTTGCACTCACAAGCCGCCAACTGGAAACAATACAAAGACCGCTTCTTTGAAAACTGTAAGCGCCTTCAGGCGACCCGCCCCACAGCGGTCAACCTGTTCAATGCCCTGCATTCGGTTCGCTGCATTGCGGATCTGTGGACCGACAGCACCTCATTCGACCAAATCCAAAAACACATCCTCGCCTTCGCGAAAGAGCTCGAATTAGCTGATTTAAGCAACTGCAAAGCCATCGGCGCCTTCGGAGCTAAGCTTGCTGGAGGCAAGAAACTAAGGGTAATGACCCACTGCAATACAGGTTCGCTGGCAACGGCTGGTTATGGAACCGCACTTGGAGTCATCCGTGCTCTCCACGAGCAAGGCCTCATAGAACATGTTTATGTCGATGAGACGCGTCCCTACCTTCAGGGCTCGCGTCTCACCGCATTTGAACTCGCCGCCGAGGGCATCCCTTACTCCATCCAAATTGACTCAGCCGCAGCTTACATCATGAAGCACGAGCGAGTTGACCTGGTCGTAGTCGGTGCCGACCGCATAGCCGCGAACGGTGACACTGCAAACAAGGTGGGAACCTACTCTCTGGCGATCGTTGCAAAGCACCATAATGTGCCTTTCTACGTCGCGGCCCCGCGGAGCACCTTCGATCCCAAGATTATGCACGGCGATCAAATTCCGATTGAAATGCGTTCGCCTAAGGAAGTGCTTGAGCATGCTGGGATCCTCGTCGCGCCCGCTCGTGCGGAAGCGCGCAACCCATCGTTTGATGTTACGCCGAGCGAACTCATCAGTGGACTCATCACAGAATTTGGCGTACTTCAAAAGCCATTTGGCCCTGCGATTCAAAAACTTTTCAGCCAAGACTAGATCGAGCGTTGACAGCCATTTCGAATTTTGAGATACAACCCATTCGCTGCTGTAAAGTAGTGGAACCATGTGGGGGCTTAGCTCAGTTGGTTAGAGCACCTGCCTTACAAGCAGGGGGTCACAGGTTCGAATCCCGTAGCCCCCACCATCAAGACCCCCGGATGACGATAAGTTATCCGGGGGTCTTGATTTTTGCCTGATTATCCAACCTCGAAACATAGGCACAGTCCAGCTTTCCGCCTTTCAAAGAAAAGTTGGATAGCTGGACCTTCGCTATTTTGCCATCTGGCAATAAATTTGGCTCTATTCGGGTGGCATAAATTAGACATTCTTTTCATGTCTTTTCAAAGGCAGTTTGTCGACGTACCGAGAAACGCCGGCTTGCCTAAGTGCCTATGCGAGATAGGAATAGCCACCGATGTTGGGGCGATTGGCTATTGCCCATTTGTAAGCGTCGGCGATTCTTTCTTTTGTATTATTCATGCCGATTCTCCCTTGGAAGCAAACTTATTTCATCATTTAAACAGAAACTGTCGGATACTCCTCTATGTAGGATTCACCATTGACTCCATAGTAAGTAACCTTACGATCGACAATCAGCATCGTAAGCGATGACACCAGCATTCCAGGTCGCTATTAGAAATTCGGGGAAGGTACTGCGGTCCTCTTGATCCGCGCGGATCGCGGCGATCAGAGATTCACGTTCGAACTTTGGAACTTCGTATGTGCCGGTAACGAGTGGCGTTCCCTGTTGAACGATAGAGCCATCCTTCATGATGTAAATGGACTGACATGAAGGCAAAGACCAACGATTCATCTTGACTCCTGCTTGACGAAAGATCTCTGCTAGCACTGGGAATCCAGACACCTTCGGACGAATAGCCATCGCATGTTTCTGCGTCTCGTTAAGACTTTCTATTAGTTTACTCATACAGATTGCTCCTCGCTATTCCATTGGGTTGGTATTGAGTTGGTGAGAATCGGCAATCTTCACCAGAGTGTTCATCAGTACTTTTCTTTCTGAAGGCGTAAGGACAGAAAAAAATCTTCATCATTTTCGTCGGCAATGCCCGCTAGTTTAGGAACCAGTTTTATGGCAGTTTTGGTAAGCTTGATTTCTTGATAGCGACGATCGCCAGTAGCTTCCGCTCGAGTAACTAAACCTTTTTGGAGAAGTCGCTCGATTAGCTTGGAGGTTTCTTCGGTATTTTTTTTTAGCAGGAGTCGCCGCACAGGGTTTTTCCGCTGGTCGCCGGTAATGGCGATGCGGTTCTTGTTGAGGGCGGGATGCAGGAGACGCACGACGTGAAATTTGTCGGCGACGAAAGTCAGTCAATGGCAAACTTCGTCCGCACTTTTATGGCGGCCTTGACGAATTCGATCAGGAAGCGAGCGAAGAAGCAACACCCTGGAATTCATACTTTTATTAATTTGAGTTGTCGCACTTTAACTATATTTAAAATCCTATCTATAATGGCAACAAAGGCCCATAATGGCACATATTTGGACTAGCGTTCGGCATTATATTCGAGCAAAACGTCAATTTTATCCTCAGGATCACCTTTTCCGGAATTTCGACTCCGGGATAATAAGAAAAGAGCTGTTATGAGCCCCCCCCCCGAGAGGCACCCAAGCTTGGAGTGTTTCGACGAGACAGCCGAGATGAATCGCTTGGAGCGGGAGCTAGCCGACACCAAGGAGTATCCGAATGCCATCATCCAAAAAGAGCAAGCGACAAACGAGGTACTAAAGTTAGCGGGCATAGAGATTTTGTCGGCAAATGAAGAGCAACAAAGCCAGCAAGCCGCAAACCAAGAATCCGCCAGGTATACCCGAAGTCTCCTCGAAGCTACTCTTGACGCGCTCGTAACGATTAGCCCAGACGGCAAGATCACTGACGTTAACGAGGGATCGGTAAAGATCACGGGCGTCCCGAG
>JACMPP010000158.1 GCA_014377445.1 Oligoflexus sp. | reverse complement strand
GGCTTTGAGCGATTTCAGGCAGAAATAAGGGTCGAATGAGTTTTTCATTTGGGCACTTTCCATCGATAAGAAATTTATCTGATGGAAGGAAGGCTAAAGGAGATTCGGAAGGGGCTCTGGTAGAAATTGATATCCGCAAATATTTCAGCACGATTCCGCATGAGCCACTCTTGGCGATACTAAGAGAGCGAATTTCAGACCGCCGTTTTCTGTGGCTGATAAAAGTTCTCTTGCAAAGTCCCACCACCACAGGTGGAGAGACTTGCGAGAATCGAATTGGGGTGCCTCTGCCCAGTGTTGAATAGTTACTAAATCTCAACGAAACACACTACGATGCCATTCCAAAAGATCTAATTATTAAAAGTTTAGAACTTGAAAACTAAGCTAACGACAATCAGATTGGCTTGCAATCCAACGCTGATTTCACTCCAGCATGTTGAGTCAAAGTACACTTTGCAATCAGTTTCGCAGTTCTATCCATAGCCTGGATCTGCCACGTCCCCGCGTCCATACGATCAAACACTAGAAATCCATAGTCATAATAGTTCAGAGAAACTAGGTCTGCGGTCTGTATAGGTTCCATGACTTGATTGTCGACTTTAGGTTTTTCTAAAGTGGTGCCGCCATTTCCACTAATAATTTCCGGTGGATTTGCAGCTTTAGGGAAAGAATTAAGTGAAAGGAGATGTTTGTGCCCGGTAATGACAGCGCCTATCAACCCAGGCGCTTGCCATGTCGTTGGAAGCTTCGCCGGAGCCGCATCTTTCGAGAGTTCGTCATCAGCTCCATCGGTAAGAAAAGGCCGATGCATAACCCACCATGTGAATCCCGACGCATAGGGTTTGAGAGTGTCGAAACTTGATTGCATATTTTTATCATCAGCAGCGTCCACAACAGCGATATGATGGTCTCCCACAGTCATCCAATACGGAGCAGGGCTATCCGTACAAGCTGCTGGCAAGGGTCTAGGATCTAAAAATTGGAACCAACCGTTCCCAGCTCTTGCACATAATTCATGGTTGCCGCGTGCAAGTATGAGAGGCGCTGACGCAAACATCGCCGCGGCTGGGGTAAACCAGTCTTCTTTCCAGGATGCCCATGTGTCGCCAACGGAAGCTCCTGCACATTTTGCCGAATCTTTTTTTGGACAAGGTACTTCTCGGTAATGATAGTCACCGACATGAATGATGAGATCGGGTCTCATGCTCGCTATAGATTGTGAAACCTGCATAAAAGGCCATTTTTGAGGATCTGAGCAATTCTGAACAGCAATCTTGCCTTTGTCTTCTTTGATTTCACAACCCGTATCCCCAATGACCACGATTCTCTTGGGATTCGATGTGGGAACGGGGAGTTTGTAATGACCTAACATCACGACTTGAGCGCGAGCGGGAAGAGTGGCCTCACAGGTCGTGATATTAAAGGTCTCTGTTCTTGTGCCTCGTATGGTCATTGGCAGTTTACTGCCATCAACATTAAGGACAGGGCAACTGAGGTCGTTTGTTAAAACGCGCGCGATTGTCGCGCCTTCGGATCCTAACTGGACCCATGCGGCAGGAAAGCGACTTTCTAATCCGGACTGTGGTGGTATGGCGAGTTCTTCGATGCTTTGTCCATTGGTTGGTCGGCAACTGGAGATACTAAGAACTGCTGGCATGAGTAGGGAAGCTGTTAACCTTTTATTTAACATAGTGCTCGACTTTGTAATCAATGTAGATGTGGTTTGGTGAAGCTCAGTCAGCGTAAGGCATCAGACTCGATGTTTCAAGTATTAGACACACTTTAAATCCTTAAAAGGCCATCAAGCGTTTTGCTTGATGGCCTTTAGCGAATAAAGCTTAAACGCTCTGTTAATCAATCTCTTTGTTTAAAGTCAAAAGAATGGTTGATGCTGCCGACCAAGTTATTGGTCGCAGTGTCGTCACCTGCCACGGTTGGGCCCGTAGACCCGAAAGTGATAGTCAGAGTCTTGAGAGGAGTTGCAAGACCAGCTGTGGAATTGCTGTTGTAGATATTCGTTGTAATTGTTCCGCTGGTTGCTGTGCATGGATCTGTTGCGGCGAGGTCGTACATGACGGCAGCAAACGTGTTCGTCATATAAAACGCTCCGGTTTTAGCGACAGTCACTGTTCCCGATGCAATAGTATGACTTTGTGGAACACCGTTGGCGTCGCGTTTCACTGTCACTTGGAGAGGGGCTCCTGCCGCAGTCGCTACCGTCGAATCAAGGTTGATGACAGTTCCGTCAAATTTCTTGACTTGATTGGTTTTTACAACATTCGAAGCAATCGTTTTTGTTGTAGTTGCGGTTGTTGTGGTGGTGAGAGGGAACTCGATACTCGATCCTTTAGCTACCGATACGAATGGAAAGCGAATTTTCGCCAGCAGCACGAGCGATGGAACTTTGATTGCCACGATTAGTAATTGCATTACGGCTACTCAAGCGAATTTCACCATCGCCGATCTGTCAACCAAAGATGGCGGCAGTCTCATCGTTGGCAAGATTTACAACTATAGAATGCGGCTCTTTGTCACGACATATTCCTGCTGTTGGGATCCGGGGAAGGATCTTTAGATCCAGATCGCTAAGTATCGCTTGCATTGCTTGCGCGAATATTTTATTAGATAAACCAGTGAATGAATATTCATTCATTTCCAAAATACGTCATGTTGCTATCGCATGTATGTGTATGACATATTTTCTGGTCCTGAGTGCTTCTTATTTCTTATTGCGCGGATTTCATGAAGTTGATTTGAGCAAGTTGACCCCAACTCGTCCTGACCGAAAGACTCTCGTCGATCTGATCTTGGGGCCTAAATGTTCGGGGTATCCTTCTTGTGGCTGATTCCTTATCGAATTTTCTTAGCAAGAAAGTAATCACTGACTTGACGTCAAGAGCGGATGCTTGGGCTTAGCATGCCTGCCTAGTATCGAAGCTGATCTTGACTCTCATGCCAAAGATTGAGGCGGACAAGGATAGCTGCCTGATAGGAATATCTAACAATGTCTACAAACAGGCGGCAAAGGCTTTAGGCGATGCCTAGGGTTAATTGCTTTTCATTCCACTGAGGATTTTTCGATGAAAAATGTTCTTCTCATGTTCCTGCTCTGTCTCACGCTTCCCTTCCAGTCTACCTTCGCTTCCACATCGCACTCGATTGGACCAGCAGAGCGTCCAGCAACAATTAAGCTTCCCAAAAATTATTCCGAGAAAAAATCCTACCCACTGATTCTTATGCTTCACGGCTATTCAAACACCGTAGAACTTACTGACTTCTATCTCGGCACAAGCCGGAGCCAGGATGGTTTGGGCTATCTACTTCTCCTGCCCAGCGGCCTTAAGAGCAAGACCGATGGTAAATCTTTTTGGAATGCAATTCCTGCTTGCTGCGATTTCGCAAACTCAGGCGTAGATGATTCTGCTTACCTCACGGATCTGGTTAAGAGAGCTCAAGCGGAATACAAGGTCGATGCGAATCGCATCTACATTTTTGGTCATTCTAATGGTGGATTCATGGCTCATCGCTTAGCCTGTGATAACGACGGCCTCTTTAAAGGTATTGTTTCAGTCGCAGGTTCCGTTTATCCAGATCCAGCCGATTGCAAGACCGAGACCCCAATCAATGTCCTCCAGGTGCACGGAACGGAGGATCCGACCGTTCCCTTCGATACAGAGGGAACCGATAAGGCCTATCCAGGCGCCTTCGGAACAGTCGAGTTCTGGGCAGAACGCAATCAATGTAAAAACTATAGCGTAAAGCTCGCTGCGGAAAATCTCGTCCTCATTAAGTGGGAAATTGGCGTAGATAAAGCTTTCAAACCGGTACTCAAAGGCGATGTTAAAGACTTCCTTACACTCGGTCTCGATAGCGAAACCGATACCTTCACCTACGATCAATGTGCCGGCAATGTTCGCACTGCTCTTTGGCGAGTGAATGGTGGCGGTCATGCGCCCATATTTACCGGACGCGAATTTGTGAAAAAAGCTTTGAATTTTCTAGACAAGAAATAGTGCCTGTTGACGTTTGACCGACGGGGATGAAAAGGCGAAACAGGTTCGTATTTTGGTTTCTTCTAGAAACCCATATACGAGCCTTCACTTTTTAACGGTAGTGTCGCTAATAATAGTCCCAACGGAGCCTCCGATTGGCCCACACAGGGCACTGCAGCGAGTTGGGTGTAGCGTTTCATGACCGTTGTCACGAGGCGTTTCCGTTTCACTGTCAAAGTTAGTCTGACGCTCTGAGAGGGAACACGATAAATGATGGGTAAATTTAAAGACGTAGGATTCCCAGCAGCGCCGTTGCCAAGTCCCAGTAGCCAGACTTTGGCAGTCGCCTTCTCTACGGCAAGGAGAAATAAATAACAGACCGCATTTCATTAAGCTTTGTAGATATGGGATGAGTGCCTCGTGGCGTAAGATCTATGTTCATTCATACTTAAAACAGGTGATAGTAATAGGACTCGAGCTCTTACACCCGTTGCGGATTGGGTTCACTTTCATATTCGGGATATTGACGCTTCCCGTGGGTACACAGCTCGTCATCCCCCAGGTTTCGTCCTCATTGCAAGCGATTCCACCGTCACGTTGCACATAAACTGTGCGGTTTAAATTTTCGTCCGGGGAGTTGAGGTCAGTAACCTTGCCCCTATCAAGCATAAATCTCTCTATTTTTGGCCGGTCATCTTTATCAAAGCAGGCAAATCGATTAACACCCTCACCAATAACGAGGTATTTATCGTAATTCCAATCTTTTATTTCCCTTCCATTTTGAGGCCGAGCCTGAACGATGAGACTGGCTTCTTCCGTAGAACAGCTGATCCTGATGCGATTGCTGCCAAAAGCAAAGCTACCGGCGTCATCCAATACTGCATCATTAAAGCTGTCTTTTATAACTCCATTGGCCACTCGCTTCTTAGTCATGAACCAAGGTGCAGTGGAATTTATGCTGGTTGATGCGCAGAAAAACTTATCCTTGAGTTTTATTCTCAGTGCCTCAGTTGTTGCATTGCAGTCGAGGTTTTGTCTGACTGCTCGTTCTATTTCACTGCGGTTGAGCTTATCGTGGGTTTTCCTGGAGAGTTCTTGATCGCGACTGGATTGCACAATGGCCGCTAAGATTACGATACTTAATATAGCCAATGCAAAAATGATTTCAACCAGTGAAAAACCTGCCTCAAGGTCTAGTTGCAACGATTTTTTTTGTGACTTAAGCATAGATTTATCCCTCGGTCTCTCGAAATGCTCTACGAATGGAAAGTTATTTCCGCGAAATTTAATATTTCTTTTGTTCCGATATTTCTGGTGTATAAATGCTGCAGGAAAATCTGGAGGAACAATCCATATCCACAAATTTGGGGGTTACGCAAGCCTCGTAGGCCGTGCCTCTCCCAATAATCAGTGCCTCCTTACTGTCCCAGTCTATGGGTTTGCCGGTGAGTTTGAACTTTCCTCCTTTCGGTATGGCTTTCACGATGAGTGAATGATCCGGTGCCTCGGAAGAGCAGCTGGCTCGTACAATGTAATCGCCCACGATGTATTGCCACACATCATTTCCAACTTTTTCTTCATTTTCAAAAAGCTTCATTACCCCATCATAGGTATAACGTTTGAGTCGAAAATAAGGAGCGACTTGTTTGGTCCCAGTCGACTTACACCTGTCTTCAATTGCTGAATTTAAGTATTTTGGATCCGTAAAGGTCGCCCTCTCCGACTCGATGCAGTTGATGTTCGTCATAATCGACCTCCGTATGATCTCGAGACTGGCCCTCTGTCTGTAACCCGCTGCAGACTTTTGTGCGTTAGATATTTTCATCGTAAAAGCAGCAGTTGCGAGAGAAAGTATGCCTACAATCATCAACACAGCGAAGAGAGCTGAACCTGAATTTCCTTGGAGGAAAATCTTGTTGTTCCTACTCTGTTGAATCTTCATTATCGATTGCTCCTGAATAACTCGGACCTGTGATCGATTAGAGAAAAAGTCGGTTCATTTCACCTTGAGGCACATCACAGTTAATACGGGTTCCATGCCGACTTTTTTTCCATAACTGTTTATCTTAGAAACATTACGACTTACAAAACAGTTATTCCCGCCAGAATCTGTATCCACATTGAGTTCACCAGGATTGTCCGGATCCAATACATCGCTGATGAAGCATCCTGTCATTTGCCATCCCTCATTCATTTTGCAGGCAATACCAATACCTCTTCCTCTGTCATTGGCTTCGCCTAGCTTCAACTCAACAGCTCTATCGACAGCTGGGCCGTATACTTGCCCGAACTCGATTTTCTGCTTGTCGCCTCGGTAAACCCTGTACTGGCCGGTCGATCCTATAACTTCTCTATTGAAACATAACGGGAATCCTGCACCTTTTCCAAAAAGAAGTATGGGATTTTTCTTCTTGTCGCTATGATTATTTAACCAATCGACTTTGCTTGCAGGATTTTTTGAATTGATGAGCACGGCTTCCACTACAAGGGATTGATCTTTCCACGAACATGACGTCCGAACCAAATAGCGGCCGAATCTACCGGCCTTATATTTATATGTTCCTTTTTCTTTTAATGTTGTGATGTCTCGAAGGCCGAAGATAGTTCTCCTCTGCAAAGTTAGAAAAGGCTCAACTGGCTGATCGTTTTCAGTGGGACAATTTTTCAGACTCGGATCGGGGAGCGTTTCATTGCAGTTGATCGATCGCATGAAAGCGACACGAAGGCTGTCTATTTCAGAGTCTGTTCCAACTTTTTCGGCGCTTTCGAGGGAATAAGTATAGAGGGTCGATGTAGCCAAAACAACGACTACCAAAATACCCATCGCTATCATCACTTCGATCAGTGAAAAACCTTGGTTGGATTCTCGATTTTTTTTTAAGCAAAAATCACCCAGCATTGTTCCTCACGATCTTTCTGTGTAAATCAATTAGCGATGCCCTGACGAGTCTCCGGAGGGTATGGGACAGGCTTAGCTCGATTGATTTCTATTCTTGCGTCAACTGATAACTGTTGATTCAATCGATGTGAATTTAGTTGATATCGTCTCCATTCTTCACGTGTTCACATTCAAGCTCAGCCATTGCTAGATCGCGGGTATAGGGAGAGAATATTCCGTCGATCTTTCTCTTCCCTTTGGAATAGAGCAAGAAAGTTATCCAAAGCTGATTCTTAATCTCATTTTTAGTAGAACAGCGCTTGATTAAAGTCACGGGCACCCCATCATTGGATTCGGGCAGAGGACAGGTGCCTGCCGTGAGGTCGGGAATAGCGCCTACTCCCGAAAAATCCGATATGGCCTCAGCTTCCACACATATCCCTGTGTTTATATTCGGATACAGATAGTGATAGAGCTTGGCGCCTGGATGTAAGGGAGTGGAAGAATCTCCGGTCGGATTATTTTTCATTCGCGCAACCTCTGCCGGCGTTGGGACCTTCACTTTCGGTTCAGGCGACTTCACTTCTTGGGGGGTATAGTTGGGTGGTCTTCGCGGGGAACCCTTGTCTTGATTTGGCTTGCAAGCCATGAGACCGAGATTCATCATTATGAGTAAAGCTGGAATTGATTTCATAACTTGCCTTTACTTAAGAATTTAAATGAATCTCAGTTTAAACTTTACCATGGCCTGAATGGTAAGAGGAAAAAGAAGCTAACTTTTCTATACATTACAGGGCGGGTATCGGCCTTAGTGGGGCCGAGCTTAAGGTGACTTAAGAGAAAAATCTCATGCATCATTGCAATGAAACTATGAAGGCCGATGAGCATGAACGAAGATTCATGTTAATAGGAGTGGACTAAAAAATCGAGTGAAACCCTACCCTTCTGCTCAAGGTCCATGTTCTTGTGGGCCGGAAGAGGGGGGAGTTTAATGGGTGACTAGTGAACGCTTTAGAGTTTTTAGATTCGTGATTATTTTCTGAAACTTACCATGACATTCACCAATCATTTCTGCGGAATAGAAAAAATCTTCGGCTGCAGTAATTTTAAAACCGATAAGCTTTCAAGCCTCTTCGATCACGAATTGAGTTGGTATGCGACAGCCCATGTATTTTCTAAGGATGCGTATGAATAAATTACTTGATCCCAGAATTCTCCCTCTAACCTTGACAGTTATCACCCTAATTTCCTGTGTAAGGCCAGGGGGCGGAAATTCGCGGAATGTCGGCCCTGTTCCAGAGGGAGCCTCACGCTCAGGGGATGAATCCCCCAATGGTAGCCCGGCACCAGCGAAACTTGAAGGCTGGAATCTCGAGTGGTCAGACGAATTTGATGGCCGTGAACTCGATGAGACAAAATGGCAGAACGAAGTGTGGCGTCCATACGCGTTCAATGATGAGCTACAAAGTTATACTGATCATCGCAAGGAGAACATTCGGGTTGAAGGTGGTCATCTTGTGATTGAAGCTCGCAAAGACGGCTTTGGTGGATCCGACTATTCTTCAGGTCGGATTAATTCAAAGGTCGGTTGGACATACGGTCGCATGGAGGCTCGCATCAAGCTCCCTGCTGGGAGGGGTACTTGGCCTGCTTTTTGGATGCTGCCAACCGATCTAAAAGGCAAATGGCCTGATACTGGTGAAATCGATATAATGGAACACGTAGGGCACGATCCGAATGTCATCGTAGCGACTCTTCATTCAACAGATAGCAACTTTAAAAAAGAGGGACCTAAGGCCAGCAAAACGACTAAGGTCGCTGGTGCCATCGATGACTATCATGATTACGCAGTCGAGTGGTATCCCGACCACTTCGATTTTTTTGCTGATGGAAACAAATACTATACTTTCAAAAACCCTGGGAACGGCAATAATGGTTGGCCATTTGACAAAGAATTTCACTTCGTCCTAAATGTCGCCGTGGGTGGCAATTGGGGCGGCCAAAAAGGATTGGATAATTCGGCTTTTCCTGCCCAGATGTTGGTCGACTACGTTAGGGTCTACAAGAAGAAATAAAAGATCGGTTTTGCTTTAACGCGAGCGGATGGACGGATGATGCTGACATTTATAGGGACCTGAGAGTTCGTATATTCAACGCCATCCTCCATCCACCCTATTCATCTCCTTGAGCACTGCCTCGCAATCCAATTTTTTCTCGCCACGGGCTCGCTCATGGCGATACATCATTCGCTGACTTCCTTCGCCGCACATAGCCTCAATAATGCCTTTCCTACTAACCTGTCGACCATTTATCTCACCATGATCAGAAGGCTATCCGGCATATTTGAGCAAAAGTTATCTCTTGCAGATATCCAGCTCCATGCCCAAATCGGTAACCAGATCACCAAATTCAAAATTCCCGGTGCCAGCAACGACTCACTGATAGGCTCTGAGACTCGTCTTAGCCTTCTCTGGGGACCGTTTCAAGTCTTTCCCCTCGCCTTCGGTGCGGCGTTCTCACAACTGCAGTATCAGGATGAATTTCCTATCCACGGCAATGAAATCGATCTCGAAGCGGAGATTTGGCGGAATCTCTGCGATCCGTGCATGAATTGCCGATTGATTACCGTTGTAGAGTTCCTTTTCTGCATACACAAATGCTAGTCGCGCGAGCTTCCTATCATCCCTCGAACCTTCAAGCTGTCCTCCTCCCGCAACTCCAATCCTGGTTTGATCTTGAAGACTAGCTGAATAAGCTTGCGCCGTTATTGCTTCGATTTCTGCTTTTAAAGTTTTCATTTCAGGATTGTGTTGAACCGCCAACTCTCCGCAAAAATCCGGTGCATGACAATTTTGAGGCTGCAAGAGTCATAGGCAACTTACTCCTAGAGGCTGGGAGCTGATGCTCAGGGAGGAACAAGCTTCTCGGACTATTCCGAAGTCGCTTCAAAGTTTCTGAATATGGACTAAGCCTCAGGTGGTTCTAACTGATGATCGAGTGATGGTATAATTGCAAGTAGCTGTTGCCAAGCCATGACTCAATCCAAAGAAAGAACCTTCATGAAATTGAAAATTCTAGGAATTATTTCCATAACGTCCACGATCTCTATGGCTTGTAGGACGATTGACGGAGAAGCGTCTAAAGACAAATATTCCTCAGGCGAGCATCTGATCCTGGGCGATCGTGGTTACCTTGAGGCCTGCGAAAACAATCAACACTGTGACCCACAAATTTTGCGACTCGATGGAAAGAAGTCGTTCACCTATGGGGAACTGGTTGCATTCAGTGGCGACTTCTATGCGACTCCGGAAGAGATCTACACGGAAAAAGAACAAGCCTTTCACAAATTCAAACGAAATAATTCGGACAATGTAAAAGAAAATTTCAAAAAGGAAGTTCAAACAATTGAAAATTTTTTACATGGTCATTCGGAAGAGCGATATCCTGATTTCAATCTCAGCAGTGCCTGGAATTTCCCTGATTATATAAGTTTGTCCTTAGCCAATGCACCCCATTTTGGCTTTTACAATATGCAAAACTATATCAAATATCACGGCCAAGCTCTTGACCTTGCAATAAAAGCTCGAGACTTGAGCAAAGCAGATCCCGAAAAAGGGAAGCAATTGCTTAATCAGGCTCTTTTTACCAATGCCTTTGCGGACCACTTCCTCACCGATGGCTTTGCCTCAGGTCATATTCGCGATCCCAGGGTTCAGATTCTAAGTTGGGCTCAGCAGAAAAAAATCAGCAACGTAACGGCTGGGACTTTGGCCAAGATCGTCCATGATCGCGATGGAGAAATCAGAAAATCAAAGGAGCATGGCCTTAATGTTTCCAATGCCAACGGCGACAATTGGTTCACCCGTTGCGATTCTCAATTGTTCTGGAATAATAATATGGAAGATGAATCGATTCAGATCCCCATTAAGGCCGTCAAAGCTTCGGTACGCGAGGTCCTCAATGCATTCCAAACTGGGCTTCAGAAAAAGGGCATATTTGCAGCCACTCAATTCGTCCCTTTTCCACGGAAGGGAGGTCGCCAATTGATCGAATTATTCCCAGCAACATTGCTTGAGTCTGATTATGACAAGATTATTGAAGGTATGGCCATCTACACCAGAATCAAGATTTTCTCGGGTATCGATAAATCGGTATTAAAGCAGTTTACCAAAGATCTGCCTGAGATTATGCAAGCCTTTCGCGATGATGTCGTGGCCATGATCGGCAAAGATCCAGAATTAAGCGGGCGATTGCCTCCAGCTTATTTAAAGGCTTTCTCAGATATCAGATAATTTTGAGTGATCGGCTCATCATTCCGATCATGTCCTTAACTCTACATGCTCCCAAGTTCCTCTGTCTTATGTTCTTTTCATAAGGCTCGGTATTCCATCTACAACGTGAACGACGCTTCGTGATTCGGCGGCGATGCGTTGATGCAAGCGCCCGAGAAGTTGCCGAAAGAATCGCGAGAGTTCCTGGGGAGGTGTGACACCGGCGCCGATCTCGCTGCCGCGCTGTTTCAGGGAACCTGTCGCTTGACCATAATTTCATTTAAAGCGGCAAATCAGAGTAGAGGGTAACAGCTCTGCTGAAGAACTCTCGAAAAAGCTAGGGAAGACAACCATTACCAGGAAATCCCGGACGGCACAAAGGGGCCATGGTGTTTTGAGCCCTTCCCACTATTCGGAGAAGTGGGAAGAGATTGAGCGTCCGCTCATGACTCCAGACGAATGCTCACGGCTTCCTGGC
>JACMPP010000157.1 GCA_014377445.1 Oligoflexus sp. | reverse complement strand
GTCATGATGTTGTCCGACACCTGGTTTAGATCGGCGAGAGCCGAATAGAGCGTTGTCGTTTTACCAGAACCGGTAGGCCCTGTTACAAGAACCATTCCGTAGGGTTTATGAATAGAGGCTTTGAAGCGGTTCAAATCGCTTTGTTCGAAACCAAGCTTGGTCATGTCGACCTGAAGGCTTGATTTGTCCAAGATACGAAGAACGATCTTCTCCCCATGAACGGTTGGAAGGGTGTTGATACGAAAGTCGATCGGCTTGTTTTCAATGGTAGCGTTGATGTTACCATCCTGCGGCAATCGCTTTTCCTCGATTTTTAGGCCTGCCATAACCTTGAATCGCGACGCAACCGCTGCTTTCATATGGGCAGGCGGACGAGCGATCTCTTGCAGAACGCCGTCGATACGCAAACGAATTCGCATGTAGCTTTCATAGGGTTCCACGTGGATATCTGATGCTCCCATCGAAAGGCAGGCGCGCATTACGGTATCAATGAGAGCCGGGGCATCATCACCAGGTGACGCTTCTTCAATGACGAGTCGGTGTTCGGTCGGTTTGGTCTTGGAGGCAATCGCCGTCGTCTTGCTGAATTTGTTGACGTCGATGACTTGCGAAGCAGGGTAGTAGCGAGTTAGGGCGTTATTGATTTTCTCTTCGCTCGACAATACGGTCTTAAGTAAGAAGCCTGTCTTGAGCTGGAGGAGGTTCACTGTATTGAGGTCGTGCGGGTTCTCTACTGCAACGATGATGTTGTTGCCCACTCGATCGATGGGGATCGCTCTCGCTTGCTTGGCGAGCACCTCAGGGATCAGTTTGATGATCTCTGCTGGAATGTCCATGGCATCGAGATCAGCGATACGCACGTGAAAACAATGTGCCCAAGCAGCCAGGAGTTTGGCAGGTTCACCCAGTTTTAGACGGATAAGCGAGTGAACGAGCAGAATACCCTTCTGTCTTGAAAACGCTTCCGCTTCCTGAAGTGCCTTAGCATCAATCTTGAGCTGATTAACAGCTATTTCCTGGAATTGCCTCAGCATAACGCTCCCACCACCGTATAAAGTCGGTCAATGGGGTTATCGGAATATTGCGCGTTAGCTTAAAGGAGTGATGTACGGAGAGGATTATCCTGATAAACAATTTTCGGGTCTACATGCTTTAATCTTGTGTGCTTAAGCTGTTGACGGGCGAGGGCGAAAAGGATTTGGTCTTTGCCAAAACGCTGGTTCTTTCGCTCTTGTTTCAAGAGGTTTAAGATTATTTTATGAGAACGATTGGGATGGAAGATTAATCCCCGGCTGAGATAGGTGGTGGTTCCCTGGTGGAGCAATATGCCCTGAAACAGATCGCCTTTGGCGATTCCCTCAAACACTTCCAAATCCTGTTTGTCGACCCTCAGCTTTTTTTCTGAAAAGAGGTCTTTTAAAAAAATGTGGTCGGGTCGGACTTTCAAAATTGTGAAGAGTGAATGCGTGTAGCCTTCGATCGTGGGTGCAGTATTTCCCGCTTCCAAATACTCGAGAAATGGCGTTGTTCGACTGAAACTATTAAGTGGTCGCTCGAATATAAAGTGATTGAGAAAATAATAGATGCGCTGATGATAGTTGTCGTCTTCAGCAAAAATCTTGCCGCCCTTGAGAAAGAATTCCTCTTTCGCATCGACGATCGGTTTCGTTCCGTATTGGCTTACAAACTGTTGAATTAGACTTTCAACAAAGGTATCGGTCTGGGTCTGCTCACTGCCGCCCACGAACACGTCGATCGCAATGCCGCGTGCTCCAGCCTTAAGTTTGGCTAAAGGACTGGTACTTTCTGCAGTTGGATTGAGGACACCTAAGTTCTCACTAAGCACCATTCGAAAACCTTTTCTCCGAATATAGGAAAATGAAATGCCACTGGCACCCAGATAGCGGTTGCACCAGGGCCACACACACCTTCGATAGATTTCATTAAGGGTTGCGTATTAGAGATATGAGCACCAATCACAATATCATCGAGCGGAATATAAACACCATAAGATAAATAGTGCGCCTGTATTTGCCTTTGAGCCGTAATACTTTCTTCAAGATTTTTGGATGGGTTCCAAAAATTCTCTCTGTGAAGGATGGCGTAGCTTGCTCTTAAAGCTGGTATGGCATCATAAAAAGTAACCGCAAAAGCAGCTGCCCAAAATGAAACCACCAGGGCCCCAAAGCCAAGTTTGGACGAAAGGCTTTTGACTAGTAAATTTGGCATGATTTTCTCGAGAAATTGTATGTCTCATTTTACTACTTCACTCCGGTCTTTTATAGCTAATCATTGAAGTCTTTTATTTTGATTTCGGCTTGCGTTGGTCCCAGAGGACTTCGGGTACATTCAACTCATGACTCAGAGCGCGACTGATGACAAAAAGCCAGTCGCTCAGACGATTCAGGTAGATCTGCGTTTCGACTCGAACATCATTTTCTTCCGCGCGAAGTCGCACCACTTCGCGTTCGGCACGTCGACACACGGTGCGCGCAAGATGAGCCGTAGAGTTGCAGATATGCCCACCTGGAAGAACAAAATTTGCCAGAGGCGCGAGCGTCTCATTGCACTTATCAATCTCGTCTTCCAAAACTTTTATATCATCTTGATTTAAGACTTTTTGACGAGCCGGGTTGAGAGCATGAGTTGGTGTTGCCAGCTCCCCGCCGAGATCAAAAAGCTCATTTTGAATGCGACTGAGACTCAGAGCAATCCACGATTCTGGAAGCGCGTTGTCGACCCGCATATGATCGCGCAACATACCAACGCAAGCATTGAGCTCGTCGACCGTTCCATAAGCTTCAATTCGTACAGCAGTTTTGGAAATGCGTTCACCGGAAGCGAGCATAGTGCCGCCTTGGTCACCCGTCTTGGTGTAGATCTTGGAGAGGCGCATAATAGTCCTTCAAAACAAGTGTAACCAACAATCCAGCGCAGTATCGCAGGGTCGATGGTGTTTTGAAAGAATTAAGCGGAGGAGGGGGAGCAGAAGAAGGAAAAGGACGCAGTCAAGCTGACGCCCTCGCTTCTAAGCGATAACCTTCGACTCATTCTTCGTCTTTGTAGACTTTGCCTGTGTCGGTGCCCGCGTATTCTCTGTTTACCTGATCACGCATCTTGTCCGACGGGTGAAAAGTAACAACACGGCGAGCGGAGATTTCTATTTTTTCCCCAGTATGAGGATTTCGACCTGGACGCGATCTTTTTTCCTTAACCGTCCACTTGCCGAAGCCAGAGATTTTTACATCTTTGCCATCTTCGAGACGGAGCTTTACCTCTTCAAGAATGATCTCGAGGATTTCTTTTGCTTCTTTAACTGGGAATCCAACTTTGTCGCGGATCATTTCTACTAAGATGTCTTTGGTTAAAGTAGCCATTACGGCACCTCCACTCTGCTCTATGCTAAACTCGGTCTCGATGAGTCTTCCAGCCTTCAATCTTACCAAGATTCCCATTCTTCGGGAAGTCATTGATACCAAAAATTTTTTTGGGCTCCAGTCAGCTAGGACCTCAGGGTCAAAATCCTGTTCTAAGCCTCTCGGCAGCGGCACTTTGGCTAATAGTCCCGGAGGCCTTCCTTTTATTGACTTGCAGGCCTCAACCATTAAAATGCATGGCAGTGGACACGAATGACCGAAAAACCCGTTTTTGGGGAGTTGCCCAATGATCGAAGTCGTTGGCTTACAAAAGAGCTTCGGTAACATAGTAGCTCTGAGTGACATCAGTTTCAAAGTAGCGAAGGGGCAGATCGTTGGCTTTCTAGGAGCCAACGGTGCCGGTAAAACCACGACCATGGATATACTCTGTGGCTGTATCGGAGCCGATGCGGGTACCGCGAAGATCGCGGGTTTTGAAATTTCAGAAGACCCGATCGAGGTAAAGAGAAAAATCGGCTATCTGCCTGACGAACCCCCACTCCACCGCGAGATGCAAGTTGGAGAATTCCTGACCTACGCGGGCAAGCTTCATGGTCTGCGAGGGGACCGCCTCACAGTCCGAGTGGCAGATTTGATCGAGCGTCTCGAACTTGGTTCCAATAAAAAGCGCCTCATCGGACAGCTATCGAAAGGCTATCGCCAGCGGGTCGGTCTGGCCCAGGCGCTTATTCATGATCCAGAGGTATTGATCCTTGATGAGCCGACCGAAGGCTTGGATCCTCACCAAATTCTTCAGATCCGCGAGATGATTCGAGGTCTCAAAGGTCATCATACTATCCTTTTCTCTTCTCACATTCTCTCCGAAGTCGAAAGCGTCTGCGATCAACTTATCATCGTCGATAAGGGCAAGGTCGTGGAACAGGGTACTCATAACGAACTTATTTTGCGTCTCGACGGAGCTCGGGAATACCACGTGAGAGTAAGGCAAGGTGCGCTTGCACTGGCCGAGGAACTCAAAACTGACTTTGGCCAGCTCAGCCGGATCACGGTTAAGGAAGATGAGCAGCTCGTTAGTTTTATGAGTAAAGAAGGCGATGAGATTTTGGATCTGGTGGCCCGCCGTGTTTTGGACCGGGGCTACGGACTCAAAGAACTCGCAGGCAAATCAAAAAAACTCGAAGACGTTTTCTTTCAAATCACGCGCTAATGTGGGGAGTATGAATTCATGGGTGCGATTGCGACCATTGCCAATAGAGATCTCAAATCATTTTTTGTATCGTTCAAAGGATCGGTTACGTTCTGTTTTCTGCTCCTTCTCATGGGCATATTCTTTCGCTCCTTTGCTGCGACCTTTCTGGAAATCCAGGCTCAGACGCTACAAACCGGCGGAGAGGCGCCCAAGCTTTCGCAGCTTTTGACTGCTATCTTTCAGAACCTCCATTTTATTTTACTGTTCATCGTGCCGGCTATCACGATGTCGTCTTTTGCTGAAGAGCGCAAAACCCAGGTCGACCGTTTGCTACAGACTGCGCCCATCTCCAGTATCCAAATCGTTATGGGCAAATTCTTTGCCTCTGCGGGCGTCTTGGGTCTGGTGCTCATGGCCTCCATCGTTTACCCACTCTTTCTTTTTAAATACGGCAACCCAGAAATTGGACCTATCGTGACTTCTTACCTGGGAATCTTTCTTCTCATGTGCGCCCAGGTAGCCTTCGGCATTTGGGTCTCCTCCATGGTTAGCCATCAGTTCCTGGCTTACCTATTTACTTCTTTCGGCCTTTTCCTGCTTCTGATCCTGGCCTGGGTCGCTCCCAATATCTCAGGCGGCGGTGCTTCTGAAGAGTTTGTCAAATATCTTGCCGCCACGCCCCATCTCGATAATTTCTTCGCCGGATTGATTTCCGTGGCGGATCTTGGCTACTTTTTTGCCTTTATCGGACTCTTTCTGTTTTTTACCAATGTCGCTGTCGACGCCAAACGCTGGAGTTAATATCAATGCGTAGTGGACTGCTCTTTTTACCCTTCGTGGGGTTTTTTTCCGCTGTCTTAGCCATAGCAACTGGTAAGGCTTATACCTCGATGCCCTATGTGAGCATCGCTCTTTGGGTTCTGGCTGCCATCGCCATCGTCGCCTGGATCATTCTCGATGCCGATCGTATCGGTCGCATGTTCAAACGAAAAGGTGCAAAGCATGGCTTAAGCCAGGGACTCAGCATCGTGCTGGCTGTCTTGCTGGTGGTGGGCATCGGCTTCATCACAAAACGCGATCGATTCAATAAAACTTTCGATATGACCAAAGACGGTCTCAATACCCTTTCCCCTGAATCAGTAAAGCTCGTCAACCAGTTGCAGACCAACGGTCAAGAGGTGAAAGTTCTCGCCTTCTTTCAAGACGAGGTGAAAAAAGCTCAGTTTAATAAGCTTTTGGCGCTCTATCAAAATGCGTTTGCCCCTCTCCAGGTTGAATACATTGACCCGCAGACGGACCCAACACGGGCGATAGCCGAAAGCATTACTGTTCCCGATACAGTTCTGTTCAAGTTGGGCAAACAAGAGTCGCGCCTGACCAGCTTTTCGGAAGAAAAGATGAGCAATGCCCTGGTGAGGGTCATGAAGGACAAGGAGCATGTTGTTTATTTTCTGTCGGGCCATGGAGAGCCTGACATCAACAGCAAGGATCCGATCGGTTTAAGCCTCGCCAAAGCCGAGCTTGAATCCGAGCGCTTCGTCGTGAAGCAGGCCAAGCTCGTCGAAATTGGGAAATATCCTGACGATGCTGACCTCATGATCATTGCCGGCCCACGATACGATCTTCTCCCTGCCGAAAAGGAGATTCTCGAAAAGGCTATGCTGGACGCCAAGCCCATGATGTTCCTGGTTGATGCCCTGATGGACCTGCCTAACTTCAAGTCAGTGATCGCGGATGCCGGCATCAAACTAAACGATGACCTTCTGATCATCAACCCTGAGGATCCCCGCGGAAAAGTCCTGGGGCAGAATAATTCGATTGCTGCCGATCTCGATAAGTTTTCGCCGATCACCGCAGACTTTGCCAAGCGTGGTGGAGTTTCGATCGTTACGGCGAATACCCGCTCCCTGGACGTTATTCCCGAGAATAAACTTCATCTGAAAACAGTAACTCTCGCAAAAACTGATCCTGTAATCATCAAAGTAAAAAATGTCCACACGGATGCTGACATCAAGACCGGCGTGAAGGAAGATCAAATTGAGGTCGGAAGCTTCAATGTTTTTGCAGTTGCCACCGGTCAGGTTGGGGGCGATCGCCTCGCTGCGAATGAAGCAAAGGAGGGTGCACCTGCAGCTAAAGCCTCCAAAGAACTTCGGGTCTTTGTTGGTGGAAGTTCCCAGCTCGCGGTTAACCTTGGTGGGCAGCGCGGTGAAAACCTCGATCTCTTCACCAACGGTGTAAATTTTCTTTTGCAGGATGAAGATTTCCTTTCCATCCGCGCCAAAGAAAGTGATGCAAGTCGTCTCGATCTCACCACGCAGTCAAGCCAATTCCTCCTGATGTTCCTGGCCTTTATCTATCCCCTACTCTTCTTTGGAGCAGGTAGTGTGTACTGGTTTCAAAGGAGGCGGGCATGAAAGGCTATCGTACCCCGCTGGCCATCCTCGCTGTGCTCCTCGTCTTGGCGGGACTCGCTTTTTGGGATGAAAAGAAAACGGTTTCCGACAAGAAACTGTCGGAGGAAAAATCTAAGCTCTACGACTTTAAGTCTGAAGATATAGTCCAAATATCAGTCAAGAACACCAACGTTCAACCTAATGCATGGACCTTGAAGAAAGACGCGGATGGCAAGAGCTGGAAGCTTTCGAGCCCGATTTCTTACGCAGCCGATACCAATGGAATCAGTCGCTTCCTTAAGGTTCTCGAGGACGCTAAATTCGAAAGAACTTTTGCACTGGGTGATAAGGGTTTAGCGGCCTACGCCTTGGACACTCCACTCCTCAGTTATACCCTTAGCGACAAAAACGGCAAAACATGGCTCTTTGATCTTGGCGGTAAAAGCCCAACGGGATACAGCAGTTACGCAAAAACTACTGATAACTCGCATGTTTTTATGGTCAATCAATACCTTTACACGGCGAGCAATAAGAGGCTGACCGATTTTCGGGATCGCACGCTTTTTATCCCCCCCGCGAAAGATGTGTTGGCTTTAGAGGTTGTTTGGCCACAAATGCCAGCAATGAAAGTTGAACGCAAAGGCAAAGACTGGCAAATGGTCACTCCATTGGCGACGAAAGCGGATGCGACAGAGTTCAGTAAATACCTGAATGCCTGGGAGCAGGTCCGGGTTCTTGACTTCATAGATTCGCCGCCCCCTGCGCTCAAACAGGCTTTGACGGATTTAGGCAAAGGAACAAAGGAATACGTCAGTGTTCGTTTTCAGGGGCAGGCTGAAGGACTGTCTCAAACAGTTTTTGACAAGCGCGTCCAAATTTTGGAAAACAACGACAAGCTCTACGTTAAACTGAGCGATGAATCCTTTGGGGAGCTCGATAAAGCACAGGTCGACAGCCTGAAGCGCTCAGTCAACGATTTGCAGGACAGAACTCTTTTCAACTTTGTATCAGCCGACGTGGATGAACTCAGCATCGACGGCAAGGTCTATGTCAAAACCAAGGATGACTGGTTTGAAAAAACCAACAATAAACCAGCAGATTTCGCTCAAGGCGTCGTCGTTAGTCTTGAGTTTGCCAAAGCTGACTCCAAACTTACGGCAGCCGAAGGAGTGAGCTTGACCCAAAGGCCTGCTCTTCATGTCGTTGAGATTAAAGAAAAGGGTAAGGCCCCCACTCAGTTTTCGATTTGGAATCGCGCTCCGGATGGCAGCCAACTCGTATTGAAAACGGGTGACAACTACTATGGAGTGAGTGCGGAATTTATGGATGTCCTGAAGCCAAGAGCTCCTGAAGCACCGCCTACTTTAGGCGGCGAACTTAAGGGAGAAAAATCCTGAAACAGAAAGCGGCGTCCTCAGTGACCGCCGCTTTTTTTGGATTAGCTGTGAGAAATCTCTGCTTTCATTTCCCGGTTGAGCAGCAGAAGAAGTCCACTTGATACGGTGGACCCTCCGTAAAGCACCGCATAAACCACGTGAACGATCGGCGAGTCGACTTTGAGCTTCTCGCAAAGTTCAAACGCCGCCTTGGTGGTCGATACACCTTCCGCTACAGAACCCAAAGTCTTCAAAACAGCATCCAAGCTTTCGCCCTGACCCAAACGATAACCGACAGTGTAGTTCCGGCTCTTTTCCGAAGTGCAGGTGAGAAAGAGATCGCCTACTCCGCCAAGGCCCATGAAGGTCAAAGGATTTGCCCCCAGAGCGGTTCCAATGCGAGCGATTTCTGCAAGACCCCGAGCCAGCAGTGCAGCTCGGGCATTCTGCTGAAACCCAAGTCCGGCGGCGGCTCCCGTGGCGATGGCGATGACGTTCTTAAGGGATCCGGCGACTTCAAGTCCGATGGGATCGTCGGTGGTATAGACCCGAAACAGCGAAGTGTGAAAGAGAGCCTGTGTCTGCCGGTTGCTGTCAGGATTTTTGCAGGCGACAGAAACAGCGGTCGGCTGTTTTTCAGCGACCTCAATAGCAAAGCTGGGGCCTGAGAGAACGACGATCTTGTCTTTAGAATGCGGACCAAGTTCTTGCTCGATTATTTGAATCGGAAAACAAAAAGTATCATTCTCGATGCCTTTGACAGCGCAAACGATGATGCAATCCTCCGCTAAGAGCTTGGCGATGGGGCGCAAGACTTGACGAAGGGATTGAGTCGGGATCGCCAGGACCAGAAATTCCGCTTCTTTAAGAGTCTTGGCATCAAGATCCACCGTGGCTTTGAGCCTTGGGTCGAGCTCGATTTGGGCTAGATATTTTGGATTTCGATGCTTGATGTTTATAGAATCAACAATTTCACTGGATCGGCCCCAAATCTTAACGTCATGACCCTGATGAGCGAGGTGATTTGCCAGACAGGTTCCGAAATTGCCCGTACCGAGAACTAACGTTTTTCTTGGAATTCCAGGATTTGACAAATCAGCCCCCTTCAGGTTGGATAATGCTAGAAACGCAGCACGATTGATAGAGGTCAACGTGCGACAAAATATCAAGCGATACTATCATAAGTCGAGGGTTGCATCTGTGATTTTTATACTATGTCTGGCCTTGATTTTGCTTTGTTTTATCAATCAAACTCGAATCGTGGCAGCTCTTTTTTCTTTGATGAGTCTAGCCGTGGGCGCGCTGTTTTTTCTCCAGACTTTCGATAGAGAACACCAAGTCGGAATTGCAGTCTCGTTCGGTCTTTGGCTAATCGTGAGCTTCTCCATGTTTCGAAACAATACCAAGGTTGATCGCCTTCGTATTTTGAAGGGTTGATCCACGATGAAGACTCTATTCAATATAGGCGATATTCTCGGCGCTATCATCAGCTCCAAGATGACAGGCGATGTCCGGGTCCACGCGGGCTGGGCCCTCAAACTCATAGCCGCTCTAACCTTGCTGGCTTATCTGATCGTGAGAGAATAGATGTTATTACTTGTCATTTATCCCCTACTCCTGATTTTTCTTTATGGACTGAGTCTATTTGCCAAGCGCGATAAGAGCAGAGGAGGCCTAGGTGCTATTACACATCTGCTTTTATTTCTTAGCTTTCTGTTGCCTTGGATTTTGATTCTGACGACGATTATAAAGGGTAATTATCCTGATATCAGCATTGGTGTCAGCCACCTCACCAAGAATGCAGATCTTTGGATACTTGGATGCCAGGCGATGCTTGCTGTTGTTTTACTTTTGGTTAAAAACAGGATAGTCAGTCAGGAAGCATGGCTCAAATCCGTGATGAGTCTGTTCTTCGGCATCTTGTTTTTACATCTATCCCTTCATCCGACGACTGGGATCGGCTTTGCTATCAGCACCGAGATAGCCCAGTGCATTTCCGCAATAGGCTTCGTTGTAGGAATTTTCTTTTTGTTCGGATTGCCTCCTTTGCAACTCGGTGCCATTGATCTTGGCTCGGAAAGAAACGCAAGTTTAAATATCTTCCTCAATGTTCTTCCACGCTTCGCTTTGGCATTTGTCATTCTCTTTGCGATGACTTTCGCGAACTGGCTTGGAGATTTAGAGTTCCTCCAAGGCTTAATTGCAGGATCTATTTTCCTGGGTGTTGCTCTCACCCGTCTCGTTTTAAGACTTCAAACTAACGTCTTTCGAACTTTTTCATATCTGAGTTCCGGACTGGCACTTTCCATTGCAGCCAAGATTCTTTTCTCCGAATTTGGGGATTTGCTGCTCTTCGTCCAAGTCCTCTTCACTATTCCACTCCTGATGATTTTAAATGACGAACCAAAAGAATCTGGATCCGATCGACACCTGCAAAATTGGGCGTCGTTTCGGACTTACCACCAGACAGCTGCGCAGCGCTTTCATGTGGCTCTCAAAGCTTTTTTATACATGGAATGTGCAGCTGGACTGGCATTGTCTGTCTCTTTAGTAATAAGGGGATATTGGCTGGTTGCAATTTGCGTACTAATTTCATCCTTTAGCGCTTTGGTTGTAACGCAGGATAAACAAGCATTTGCTCCGCAAGCTTTGACCTGAAGGAGTTTTCTTGCTTCCCATATTATTCAGATCAGGTGATTTTGTACTAGCGAGCTGGCACGTTTTTTTTGTGCTGGGAGCCTTTGCGGGTTGGTATGGGATGCAAAGTATACGATCGATCGTTCTTCCTTCACTCTCCGAAGGTCAGCTCGATAGATTGTTTGTAGCGCTATACATCGCAGGGTATTTTGGAGCCCGTATTTTTTCGATTCTTTTTGAAGACCCGTTTGACAGTGCAGGAGACTTATTCCGAGCATTGATCAGCTTCGGAAGTATGACACTTTACGGCGGGATTATTGCTGTTGTTCTGGTTTTGTGTGTCTTTGCCCAAAGGAAAAAAATCTCTCTTTTGCACTTCGGTGCCCTCTTCGCGGCCCCTGGTCTCATAGCGATTGGGGTCGGACGCGTGGGTTGTTTTTTGAATGGAGATGACTACGGAGCTCCTATCCCGGACCAGCTGCAACCCTCATGGTGGACAGTCCAATTCCCCAATCTGGGAGACTCCATCTATCGCTATCCTGTGCAGGTCTGGGAAGCGCTTTTTGGTATAGGATTGGGTCTTTTGCTAATACTCCTCATTAAAAAATTTCCGGAGAAAAGCCTGTGGATGGCAGATGCTGGCGTCTTAGGTTATACCGCTGTCCGATTTTTTCTCGAGAATTATCGTGGAGACGAACGCGGCCAGTTCTTTGGATCGGCTCTTTCCACCTCTCAAGGGATCAGCGTTGTGCTAGCTATTCTGTGGACTATCTATAGGGTTACAGACGCCCGTCGAACGAAAATAAGTTCGGGAGTCTAACAGAAAAAGGCAAACCCTCACGAGTCTGCCTTCCTTTCGATTTATTTCTGTGCGAATACCCTATTCAATATCGACGAGCAAATCACCCTCTTCAACAAGCTCACCTTTCACAACATAGATAGCCTTCACCTTGCCATCAACCTTGGCCGTGATCGCATATTCCATCTTCATGGATTCCGTGATGAGAACGATCTCGCCCTTTTTCACGGAATTACCTGTAACAACTCGTATCTCCAGGATTTTTCCAGGCATTGGCGACCCGATCTGTTGGCCATTGTGAGGATCAGCCTTCGGTCTTTTCTTGGTCACACCCGTGATCGATTCGTCGATGACTTCGAGGTTTCGCGGGAAGCCGTTGAGTTGGAAAAAGACTCTCCGCTTGCCATCTTTATCGGGATCCGTAATGCCCGACAGACTTACGATCAGTGTCTTGCCTGGTTCCAATTCGATCTCCACCTCGCGGTTGAGATCGAGGCCATTGAAGAACACATCCGTCGGGAGTGTTTGCACGGACCCGAATTCCCGCATGTGGTTGAGATAGTCCTTATAGACCTTGGGGTAGAGTCGATAGGAAAGGACTTCGGTATCACTTGGCGCTTTCTCTGTGAGCAGAGCAAGTTCGGCCTTGGCTTTATCGAAGCTATCGTCTTTGCCCAAAGGCGGTTTCTGGGGTGGCGGAGGATTTTCACCAAGGACCATAGCCCGAAGCACATCGTTAAATCCTCCGTATGGTAGACCCATGTGGCCCTGGAAGAAGCTGACAACCGAGTCCGGATAGTCGAGATGAGGTTTCTTCGTCATCAATGTTTTAGCGGTGAGACCGTGTTTTTGCATGAGTAATGCAAAGTCTCCTACCACCTTGGATGACGGTGTGACCTTGACGATATTGCCAAAGAGATCGTTCACTTCTTTGTAGCGAACTGTCAGTTCATGAAACTCGGCCGCCTTAACTCCGACCTTTTGAGCTTGATCGAAGAGGTTGGAATACTGCCCACCCGGAATCTCATGCTCATAAACATCGGTCGAAGTCGCTTTAATACCAGGGTCAAACGCATGATATTGAGCCCGGATCGTCTCCCAGAAGCGACTGAGTTCATCGAGATCCGACAGTTTCAAATCAGGACAGCGTTCGGTGCCTTCAAGGACAGCCACGATTGCGTTGACGCTCGGTTGGGAGGTAAGTCCCGCCATGGTGCTGATAGCTCCATCGACGATGTCACAGCCGGCTTCTGCTGCTGAAAGGAGTGTCGATTCCGATGACCCTGCGCTGGCGTGTGTGTGCAAGTGGATCGGAATACCAATCTCATTTTTGAGTGCCGTGATCAAAACGGTTGCCGCGCGAGGCCGCAGGAGTCCGGCCATATCCTTGATACAGAGGATATCCGAGCCCATCGCTTCGAGTTGCTTCGCGATTTTAATATAGTACTGGAGTGTGTATTTCTGATTATTGGGATCCAACAGGTTGCCGGTATAACAAATGCTTGCCTCGGCAATCGCACCCCGCTTTTTCACTTCGTCAATTGCGATGGCCATCTGCTCGGGATTATTCAGGCAATCGAATATTCGGAAGAGGTCGAGACCGGCCTCCGCACTCAGTCGAATGAAATCCCGAATAACCCATTCTGGATAGTTCGTGTAACCGACAGCGTTATCGCCTCGCAGCAGCATCTGAAGAAGGCTGTTAGGAACCTCCTCACGAATGCGGGCAAGGCGCTCCCACGGATCTTCCTTCAGGAAACGAAGACAGGTATCAAAGGTTGCCCCGCCCCAGCATTCCAGGGAGAAGAACCCAGGGGTGGCGGCTTCATAAAACTGGGTTGCTTTATAGATGTCGTGGTTTCGAAGACGAGTGGCAAAGAGTGATTGATGGGCATCGCGCATCGTCGTATCCGTGATCAAAAGTCGCCTCTGATCGTGGATCCAGGTCTTCAGGCCTTCGACACCCTTGCTATCAAAAATTTGTTTGGCTGTTGGCGTCGTTGACGTCAAGACACGCTTTGGCAGTACATAGACATCGACTTCTTTCGGCGGTGTCTTCTGATGGAGCTTATGCGGGTTGTTAACGGTTACATCGCCGATGAAACGGAGGATCTTGGTCGCTCGGTCCTTGGGTTGCGGGAATTCAAAAACCTCGGGATGTTTTTCGAGAAAGTTCGTGCGGATTGAACCGTTGGCAAACTTAGGGTGCGATACGATATTGAGGAGCAGTTCCATATTGGTTTTGATACCACGAACCCTAAATTCCTTCAGGGCTCGAACCATTTTAGAAGCCGCACCCACGAGGTCAACACTATGCGCCGTGACCTTGACCAGAAGGGAATCGTAGTAGGGTGTGACTATGCCGCCAGACGTCCCCATGCCTTCATCCAGTCGAATGCCAAAGCCTTGCGCGGGGCGGTAGGCAAGGATTACGCCTGTGTCCGGAGCGAAGTTTTTCTGCGGATTTTCTGTTGTGATCCGGCACTGAATCGCAACGCCTTTCTGACGAACATCCGACTGTCCTCCGATACCAATGGCTGGATGGCTCATGCTGCGGCCAGCCGGAAGCATGATGGACATCTGCACAAGGTCCACGCCCGTGATCATCTCGGTGACCGTATGCTCAACCTGAATGCGCGGATTGACCTCGAGGAAGAAATGGGAGCCATCTTCACTCACCAGGAACTCGACTGTTCCGACTCCAACATAATTTACTGATTTTGCTATCTTAATTGAATCGCGAAGGAGTCGTTCACGCGTCTCGGAACTGATCCCCAATGCCGGTGCAATCTCAACGACCTTTTGATGGCGTCTTTGTACCGAACAATCTCGCTCGAAGAGATGGATGATTTGGCCCGTCATATCTCCGGCAATCTGGACCTCGATATGCTTCGCATTCATAATGCTTTTTTCGAGATAAATTTCGGAGCGTCCGAATGAGCTCATCGCTTCGGATCGGGCGCGCTGAAAGGCTTCAATAAGTTCGCCTTCGGTGGCGACGATGCGAATTCCCTTACCCCCCCCGCCTGACAAGGCTTTGAGAGTGACGGGATAGCCTAGGCCTTTGCTGATAACCTTGGCTTCCTCTAGAGTTTCCACAGGTGCTTCGGTACCTGGTATAACCGGAACGCCAGCTTCCTTCGCAATTCGTTTCGCAGCAAGTTTGTCACCAAAGAGATTGAGGATTTTCGGCGAAGGGCCGCAGAATAAAATACCATTCGCCTCACAGGCGGCCGCGAAGTCAGGGTTCTCAGAAAGAAATCCGTAACCCGGATGAATCATGTCAATTTTCTTTTGTAGGGCAAGAGCCACAATATCTTGCCAGTTAAGGTAGGCTCCGAGAGGATCCCCTTTTTTGCCAACCTTATACGCCTCATCGGCTTTGAAGCGATGCATGGAAAAGCGGTCTTCATAGCTGTAGAGGGCAATCGTTTGCATATTGAGTTCGGTCGCGGCACGAAATATTCGTGTTGCGATCTCGCCCCGATTGGCAACAAGCAGGCGCTTGTTCATAATGATTTTGCTAGGAGCGTCCATGGCAACCTCTGGTGAACGGGATGCTAGATTTCGATTCAAAAACTATGATCTTCATCCACCACAGACTATGGGACTCGTGAAAGCTTGACTACTCGTTTTTCGGAGACGCATCGTTAGTCGAAGTTTTAGGTTTTTCCTCATGCGGGTGCTGGCTTAAGAGGCTTGGCGTCAGGCAATTTGAGCTCACGAAGGTCGATTGACCCAATTCTATTGATAAGTCATCTTGATGTTCGCTAACCTTGATCTGTTCCCTTTTCCTATGTTTAAGAAAGAGGCTGCCTTGAAAACAATTCCAAGCCTTGCAAAATATTTTGAGGAAAGCTGGGAGCTTTTTAGCCAAGGCCAAGCCCTACAGCTCGTCGGTCTTTCTGATGCGCAGAAACTTTATGTAGTTTTAAATCTCATTCATCGATGGCAGGCGAGCCCTCACTCCGGACGGCTTATCTTCATACATAGCGATCCCAAGCAACTCGGTTACTGGAACGAACTGGTTCAATCCAACTCCGTACGCCCTATCCCTTCGCTCGAGATACAGTCCCAACAGTTTTGGGGCTTTCAGCGCTATCTGCAGCAAAACCATTTGCGTGGCCCCAGGCTGCAGGGCTTAAGCATACTCACCTTGCGCGATCGCCCTGCGCCGATACTTTGGTGGAGTTTCAGCGCACTGGCTCAAACTGTGACCTCACCCAAGCTTTTTCAAGAGTCCTGCTTCTCCCTCAAGCAAGGTGAGGAGTACGATCTCGATCTGCTCATCCAATCTCTTGTGGAGCGCGGCTTCAGGCAGGTCGGGGAAGTCGAAGAAGTAGGTCATTTTGCTGTAAAAGGAGGTTTGCTCGATCTCTTCAGTCCAGCCGAAGCCTCAGCCGCCCGTTGCGATTTTTTTGCCGACACCTTGCAAAAGATAAAGCTATTCTCAGTAGATACTCAGCTTTCCACAGGGGAGACCGATGAGCTGTGGATAAGTTCAAACTGGGAGGAAACCTTTCCTCTCTCCCGGCGAAGAGACGACGCACAAAGACTATATGACGCACTTCTTCAGGAAGAATTGAGCTCCTCGGATCGACAGGGACTCGTGGATGCCTTTGCTGAAGGCCACGTCCTGAATGAGATGCCTATTCTCCTCCCGGCCCTGCGCAAACAAAAGGCGAGTCTCTTCGATTACCTTGAACCTGAGGATCGGCTTGTCTTTCTCGAAGCAGCCGATGTCTGTCTCGGGAAGTTTACGAATTCCTTTGAGCGCTGGGAGAAGGATTACGAAGAAGACAAACTCAACAAGAGAATTGTACTCAGTACCGAAGCGCATTTTCTCAATCCCAAACAGCTTCAAAAATTACTCACGAAGTATAAACTTCTCGAGTTCGGTCTCAATCACAGCCATAGCGCGGAACATCAACTCCAAACCAGTCAGCAGGCGCCGACCACCTGGGGTTTGCCAGCTCTTACCACCGACAAGAGTTCACTTCCGCACTGGATTGAACATTTGGAGGACCCAGCCCGCACCCACTCCGTTCGCATTTTGGTGAGACAGGAGGAGCATTTTCTCCGCCTGCGCAGTCTCCTCCAACATCACAATCTCGCGTTTGAACAAAGTGATAAACGTCTGGAGCAACTCCTTAGTGTAGCGCCCAGGGCCAAGAATCTTTCGATTAGCATTGGGAGCCTGCCCAACCTCCTTTGGGACGAAATCAACGGGATGCTCCTCCTCCCGGAACATGTCTTCTTCGGTGAGCACTTCATTCCAGCTCCGATTCGCAAAAAGGACGCAAAAAACGCGTTTCGTTCTTTCCAGGAACTTGGAATCGGCTCTCTTGTCGTTCATAGCGATCACGGGATTGGCAAATACCTCGGCATGAAAACGATGAACGTCGGCGGGAGCACCACCGACTTTCTGGTCTTGGAATATGCGGATCAGGACAGACTCTACTTACCCGTCTACCGACTTAATCTCCTGCAAAAGTATTCTGCCGTTGAGCACGACGAAAGCAGGGCCCCTCTTGATAAGCTTCGCAGCCAATCCTGGATCAAGCGCAAAGGCCGTGCGAAGAAATCCATTCAGGATATCGCCGATCAATTGCTGAGGCTGCATGCTCAAAGGCGACTCGCCGAGAGGGTGCCGTACAGTTCTCTGAGCGATATGTACTTTCAATTTGAAGCCGATTTCCCCTACGCGGAAACGGACGATCAACAAAAGGCGATCGACGAGGTCAATGCCGATCTCAGCAGCGATCTTCCGATGGATCGCTTGATCTGTGGTGATGTAGGCTTCGGCAAGACCGAAGTGGCTTTGAGGGCGGCTATGCGGGTTGTCCTCGACGGCTATCAGGTCATGGTCCTGGCTCCAACCACCCTCCTGAGCTATCAGCACTACGAAACCTTTGCCAAACGCTTCAAACCCTACGGTATTGAAGTTGCTGTCGCCAACCGCTTTGTGAAGGCCGACAAGGTCAAAAGCAATCTAGACCATTTTGCCAAAGGCTCGGTCGACATCATGATCGGAACCCATCGTCTCCTGTCGGCCGATGTTAAACCGAAAAATCTCGGTCTGCTGATTGTGGATGAAGAGCAGCGATTCGGAGTCACGCACAAAGAAAAGTTGAAGCTCTACAAAGCTGCTTGCGACATCATTACCCTAACCGCAACGCCTATCCCGCGTTCGCTTCACATGTCCCTCGTCGGTCTGCGCGATATTTCCATCATCGCCACGCCACCGATGGAACGCCTTTCGATCAAAACCTACATCTCTCAATACGATCCCGAACTCATTAAAAGAGCCATAAGGCATGAGGTCCAGCGTGGAGGGCAGATCTTCTTTGTGCACAATCGGGTCCAGGACATACTGGAGGTTTCCGGCTATCTACGCTCGCTTCTTCCTGAAGTGACGATGACAGTCGCCCACGGCCAGATGAAAGAAAACACCGTGGAATCGACGATCGTCGACTTCATACAGCAGAAATATTCTGTGCTGGTCTGCACCACGATTATCGAATCCGGCATCGATATGCCAAACGTCAATACGATTATCGTGAATGATGCGGATCGCTTTGGTTTGTCCCAACTCTATCAGATGCGCGGTCGTGTCGGTCGCTCTACCAGGCAGTCCTACGCCTACTTCATGACCAAGGCTCCCCTCGCGAGCAACGAGGATGCACGCCGCCGCCTGGAAATCCTGGCGACGCACCAAGAGCTCGGTGTCGGCTTTCAGATTGCGAGTTACGATATGGAGCTTCGAGGGACCGGCAACATCCTCGGGGGACAACAATCCGGGCACATGGACGACATCGGCTACGAGCTTTATCTCGATATGCTGGAAAAGGAAATGGCAACACTCCGTGGTGAGGAACGTGAACCGGACATCGATCCTGAGATCAAGATTCCAATGTCCGCTTCGCTCAGCGCCGAATATGTTCCTCAGGAACGACAGCGTCTTCTCCTTTACAAAAACCTCTTTTCGGCCACAGAAATCGAAGAAGTGGATCGATATCGACGGGAATCCATCGATCGCTTTGGAAATCTCCCGAAAGAGGCGTATAATCTCTTCCAGGTAGCTTCCCTCAAAGTGCTCTTAAGAAAAATGCGAGTCGAGCAGATTCAAGCATTGAAGCCGGCCCTATTCGAGCTGAGGATGGGTCAGTTGAAAGCTTCACAAATCAAATCGATAGCAGAGGCTTGTGCTCTGCAAAGCCGCATCTTAAGTCTGACGCCTGATTTTAAATTGCTGGTCAATATCGGCGATAAAAATCTTGAGGATCCTCTCCAGAAGCTAATCGAGGTGCTTTTCCCTCTTACGATGACTTGAGGTTCCATGCTTACTAAAAAGCGATTATTTTTTCTCGTCACGCTTGTCGGCTGTTTCCTCTTCGGTGCCTACTACTGGAAAATACATCATACGGGCGCCTTCTTCTGGCGAAGCGAAGAAGGAGAATTGACGGCAGAAGATCTTGATTTCACAGTGAATGTTGGTGAGTACCTTGTCACCCGTGAAGAGGTGGAGTGGGAGTATAAGCTTTATATGGCCCAGATCGCGGAGCCCGAGGCCGGGTCCTTCGCAGAGTCGAAGCCACTTGAGGGGGAGAAGCCTACAGCTATGCCTGACTCTGCCGCCAAAGATCAGAAGCCGATCCTTGAGCTTTACAACAAGATCCTGGCTGACCTCATCGAGCGAAAGCTTCTCTACCAGTTCCTTTCCAACGATGAAAAATTCACGCTGAGAGAACCTTCTCGCTACACGGTTTGCCTTCAGGACTGGGCCGATGCCACAAAGCGTCTCGCCTCACTGGTTAAAAGCGAGAAAGATAGAGAGCATCTCAAGTCGATGCTTTGTGAAAAGGCCATTCTCACCCAATACGTAAACGATCGGCTCAATGCGCCGATCACTGTTGGCGACGACGAAGCCCGTGCCTATTACAATGCTCACAAAGCGGATTTCTTCGAGCCAACGCGGGTGGTCGTCAGGCAAATCGTGTTAGGTGATGAAGACGAGGCCAAGAAAATCCGGGCTCGCGTCAATTCCCAGAACTTCGCGCGACTCGCTGAGGAGGTTTCTATCGCCCCCGAAGCCAAGAAGGGCGGAATTTTGGGGCCTTTTGCCAAAGGCGACATGCCGTCAGTATTTGACATAGCATTTGAAATGCAACCGGGATCTATTCAGGGCATACTAAAGTCAACTTATGGTTTCCATATTCTTATGCTAGAAAAGAAGTTGCCGCGCGTCGATCTCAGTTTCGAAGCCGCCAAACCCAAAATTACTAAAGAACTGACCCAAAAGCGTCAGGAAGAGGAATATAAAAAATGGGTAGAATCAGCCCTCAACACCATTCCTATAAAAAGTTCACGGGCCTTTTAAAGGCCACCTCCCTTGCTGGCGCACTCATGATCAGCCAGTATGGCTTTTCTGCCGAGTTGATTGACCGGCTCGTGGCGGAAGTGAATGGCGCGGCCATCACTTTCAGTGAAGCGAAGCAAAAGGTCGATAAAGGCCCCCTCGTTGAGGTCTCACCATTCCCGGCCAAGGAAACGGATCCTCCCCTCCAAGTCGCCATTCAGGATTTGATAAACAAAAAGCTGATCATGCAGAAGGCTGAAGAATTGGAGATCGAAGTCACGGAAGCTGCCGTTGGCGAAGAGATCGATCGTTTCATGAAAGGCCGCAACCTGACAAAAGATCAGTTGAATTCAGCTCTTGCTGAACAAGGCATGACTTACGATCAGTACCGCGAAGACTTCAAGACGCAGATGGTTATGAATCAATTTCAAGGCCGAGAGATCGTCCCTCAGGTGAAGATCTCCGACCGCGATGTACAGCTATATTTCCTCCGCACCTCTGGAAGCGCAGCAGAAAACGTCCGCCTCGTCCTTCGCCAATTGCAAATTTCGTTGCCTCCCGATGGTGTGGCTTCGGTGAAAGAGGGCAAGCGCAGTCTGGTCGACAAAGCCTACCAGGAACTCGAAGGGGGAATGCCCTTCGAACAAGTAGTCAAGATCTACTCGGACAACGACGAAGCCCGCAAGAACGGGGGTTTGATGTCGAGTCTCTACGTGAAGGATCTCGCTCCACTTTTCCAATCCGCGGTCAAAGACCTGGACGAAGGGAAATACTCGAAGCCGATCGAAACTCCGGTGGGATACTTCATTTTCTATGTCGAGAAGAAAGAATTCTCAGGCAGTGAAGAATACAAAAAGAAGAAGCCCGAACTTGAGAACGCCCTGAGACAGGAAGAGATGGGCCGACTGCTCACTCGATGGATCGAAGGCCAGCGCAAGAAAGCTGATATCAAGATTCTCCAGACACCTTAACAACTGTCCAAATCCCTCATGAATCGAAGGACTTTTCCGCATTGGAAAGGTCCTTTTAATTTTGGCTGAACCCTCCCCCAAATCAAATTCTCTTTAGGCTTGCCGAGCCCTTTCATACCCAAGTAGAATCTCCTAATTCCATATTTCCTAACGAGCCTGTGAATTTACAGAGGTCATCCCATGGCGCATTCTAGTGATCGTCGACACTTTTTGCTTTCAACCCTGGGCGCAGCAGCTTATGCGACACCTGCAGCAGGCTTTCTTTTGAATGGTTGTAAATCCGTAAATCGCCCGGGCATGCCAGACGGCTCCTTCTCGAGCGATGATGCGCCGGTTGCTGTGCCCAGCAATATAAACATTCGAAAAAGTGCGACTGATCCTAGTAACGCTAAGAATATGGAACTTTACAGAAAGGGTGTCGCAGCGATGAAAGCCATCCCATTTCCTCTAAAGATAGATGGTGCAGACACCAACTGGTGGGTGGCTCACGCAGATATTCACGACAAGTTTTGTTCTCATCGAAACTGGTTCTTCCTTCCATGGCATCGTGGGTATCTCCATCATTTCGAAAAGGTCATTCGGGAATTCTGCGGTGATCCAAGCTTTGCCCTTCCCTATTGGGACTGGAGTGACGACAGAAGCATTCCTCAGCCCTTTCTCACGGGTGATGTGGCGTCAAATGCACTTTTTAATGCATCACGAAAAGTGACCGAGCTCCCTGATATAACGTTGCAATCAATCAAGAAAGAAAACATTCAAATTTTAATTGAAAAGCCTCAATTCGCAACTTTTGGCGGAGGAGAATCGCATCATCCCCGTCCCAAATCTACAACTGATCTACTGGGCGCAATGGGTCCTCTTGAAGCCGGTCCTCACAATAATGTCCATGCAACGATTTTGGGTGATATGGGAGATATGACGTCTCCTCTAGACCCGATTTTCTGGCTCCACCATTGTAACATCGACCGTCTATGGTCTGTCTGGGCCGCGTCCCGCACCTTTAATAATCAAGACAGCCTACCGAGTGACAAAAAGGGACAAGTTCCGGACGCGGTTGACAAGCATCCTGAATTGAATCGGGATTACTGGCTTAATCACAAAATTGGTGGGTATTACAGCGTTACCAAAGAAGGTGACACTTTCAAAGCTACGCCCGCAGAGATGACTGTTCGTGAGGTCTATGACGCAATTCAGTTAGGTATCGCGTATCAACCTTACAAATCACCCTCTCCAGTCGCCCCACATTCTCCTGCAATAGTTGCAGAGGTTGCAAAGCCTGAAGCAGGCACTCCAAAAGTCACTGGACCGGTCACTGCACCAGTCACTCCACCGACACAAGCTGCTACACCTCCCGTCCCTGCGTCAGTTATTGCGACTCCCGAGCCTGCCCCACCTAGCCTTACTCCAGCGAATGCACCGGTTATACCTGCTCCAGTCACAATCCATGGGATTGAAAAACGATGGAAAGCGGTGAAGAAAAACATTGCAGCTCTTAAAGCCCGTGTGAAGAAATCCTTCGGCCTTGCGACAGTTGGCCCTGTAACCATTGCGATCCCAGCTAGCAGAGAATTGAATGATGCTTTGATAGATGCTGCACTCCAGCGAAAAGAACTTTATGACGTCACTCTATGTATGACAGTTTCAAATATTCCGTTCCCCAAAGCTCCGAAGGCTGAACTCCTTTTCTATATGAACTCCACAAGCTCGACTGGCGAAGCAACAAGCCCTAACTTCATTGGTTCGATGGGTTTCTTCGGTCATAGGCATGGGGGAGCAACGGTAGACACTATCTTTGATCTTGTACCTACTGTTAAAAAGTTGACGAAGGCCAGAGATTTCCCATTCGATACAAGTGGACGAGATTTTAAACCTCTAATAATTTCGGCTGTATGGAAGTCGAATCAAGAGAATGACGACTTAGGTGGCCTTACAATATCTCTAGAGCACTTTGTCATTGGGGATCCAGCGAAAACGAAAAATCCACCAAGAATATGAGACCTTTTCTAGGGTACTCTACTCAGGACTCTGATCATTGACCAAGCCGTTTCCTCGTTTCTGTGCGACATTACCTTTCTAGATAGACGGACGTGGTAATGGAATCAAATAGATCTCAGTCTTGAACATGGGAGATTTTAATAACATGGGTATGCTTACCGGTAGTTTAATATTCATGTCTCTAGTTTCAAGCGCTCCTTCCAAAGAAGGGAAAGAACCCCAGAACAAAGATTCCTTTCTCTGCGAAATCTTAGATAATTCTAAAAAGGTCGTAGAGCCAAATAGGAATAGATCTTCTTCAACGAACGGGGTTGGTGCAGAAAGGGACGAAGCGACGGCAACGAATCACGATTCGCGAAGTGAAGGTATGCCTCAGAATTCAAAAAAAGTCGCTCCGACACTTAATTTGGGCTTTGAAGAACGGGTGACTTACAGTTTAAAAGATACTCGATATTACGTGCAATTAGCGAATTATTTGGAAGATTACCAAATTCTTGTGAAGCGCCGAGGAACACTTGAAACCATAGCTGTCGCGAAGACACCGCAAAAGACTTTCTCGAAGCTGAGTTTAGGCGTTGGAACTCCTCAGGTTACGATTAATTGTCCTCCGTTATCCTTTGATAAATAGTCCCTTCACTTGTTTCTTTCCTGCATACAGAGGTTGTAGGGTTCTAATCTGGAACTTCTTAGTTCCCTACAACTTCTACAGTGTTCTTCAATGTATCGCCGCCCATCCATACAAGATATGCCTGCCAAAGCTAACGTCTCATACTTTTGATTAAACTTCAGAATGAAAGGTCTTAGAAGGTTCGCAAGTACATTTGACGGGGCATCTTCAATCCAGGCAATGTAGAATGCTATAGGTGGATGGGCTTTATGTTTTCAAAGGTCGAGAAGCTTTATGCAATGCTACAAGTATTACGTTCGTACAAGGTGCCAGCGCCTCATTTTGTTACCGGTTCTTGCCTGCACCTTATTGTTTTCCAATGTTCTGATTGCCCAGCCTTTTAAGAAGGAAATTGGCCTCTCTCGCCAGCTAGAAGAGTCTTTCCGTGAAGCTACGAAGCCAATTTTTGTGGGAGGAACTGATATAAGGCTGGAGTTTGCAAATGTACCAACTGTTCCCAACAAAAAACTATGGGTATTTTTCTTCCTCAATCCAATTGATTCTTCCACTGATGTCAAAGATGCCTCGTATCTTGGTGCTCAATTAATCGAAGGTCCTATTGGATCGCTCCCAGTAGAAAGCACCATACGTGCTTTAGTCAGTGCTGGTCGACCGCCCTTTGGTGTCTTTCGAAAAGTGAAAATCCTTGCTGTTCCAGACAAGGATAATGCTGATGTTGACTTGTCATTGCTTACTTGTAATTTTGTGGCAAAGATTCCTAGAGAGACGTTTCCGCCTATCTCTGAGAATCCTTTAGAGAACAGAGAGTAGCTGGCAAATAGCTTTTCAGAGATTCGCAAATATTACGGTAGATGTAGTCGATGTCTAAACTCTCAAAGTTTGCGGATGTTCCTTCGCTTCCGAAGAAGACTCCTTTGCCATTCGCAGTAAATTTAATATTATTTATCGAGGGTCTGGACTGTTCGTGGACCTTTTTCCCTGAATCGATGTCCCAGTAAGTAAGAACATTGTTTCGTGTGCTGCTTATCAGAAAGCGGCCGCCAGGGTGAAACGCAAGTCCAGTGACCCATCCGTTCGCAATTAGAGTGTGCGCAAGTTTATTCTGCTTAAGATCCCATATTTTGATAGCACCGTCCGCAGATCCAGAGGCCAAAAGACTCTTTTCGGAGTTCATCTCCATTGTTAAAACGCGTAAATCATGTCGCTGCAGGATGTTCGTAGTTGACAAGGTTTTGGCGTTCCACTCGACAATTGCACCCTTCGTAATAGATGCAGCTATAAATCCATTTTCCTCTCGATTCCATTTTACAAGTCCATAATCAGCAAACGCAGTGTGCGCTTTGCGCAATATTTTCGAAAATATGTCGAAGACAGATATCTGATAGCCGCTTGTCAAAACCGCGAACTTTTCATCTTGGGTTATATCAAAAGCGGCTATATCATAATCTATGTCTATCAAATTTTCGATTGAACTATCCGGCGCAATTGATTTTCTCCAAAAAGTTTTGCCAGATATCCCATAAATTGTATTTCCATCTTTTGAAAATTGTACCTGCCGTGTTCCCGGTGGATTACTTGTCTTTATATCCAATAGCTTTCCACCTTGCTGATCCCATGTGAAAAGTTGTCCTTCAGTACTCGCATAGGATATATTTTCCGCCCCTGGACTGATTTCAAGGGCTGCAGCTCCGCTGAAAGAAAATACTTTAAAAGTAAGTTGTTGAGGGTCAGTAAGTTTTACGAAAAGAGATGCACCATCGGATCGTCTCAAATCGGTGGCGACGAAACGAGTGAAGTCTCTAGAGATGTCGCCGATAGAGGTCCTGGTAGACAGTTCATGGAACAGCATCGGAACTTGGGCCTTGACCTCTATCGAGAGGAGCGATCCATTAATGGACCCAGCAAACAAGCGTTTTCCATCTTCTGAAAGCTTTAGTAGGGTGACGGCACCGTCGAGGAAAAATCTATCCAGTTCGACCCCATCGTCAATGTTCCATAGAATGATTTCCCTACCTTTGGTGCCTACTCCAATGATGGACCTATCCTTAGAGAAATCGACAATTGAGACAAGATCCGCCAGGGCTTCGAATCGCCGTATAACCTGGTGCGACTCTATATTATAAAGCTCAATTTCTTTCGTCTCTTTCTGAAAAAATACTTCAGAATCATTGCGACCAAAAGCTAAAACAATGTCACGGGTCTTAACACCCTCCCCGATACCTTTCGACATACGAGGTGGGAAAACTTTGTCCATCTTGTGCGGAGATTGCACCGAAACCAAATACTCCCCTGACGGACTGATAACCGATAGGCCTGTGAGTGGAATTTCGGGTTCCCATTCTAAAGTATCGAGGTTCCATGCATTGAGCATGTTTCCTGTGTAGTATCTACTTATCATGAGCAATTTGTTTTGCTTGTTGAATAGTAATTGGAATTCAACTACGCCGCTCCCTGAAGTCCTGTCGTGCTCTTTCCGAGCATTCATGTAATTCCAAAATTTGGTCTCTGAATTTGCCGTAGAGACAATGTGGTCTTCTTTTGGAGTAAATTTTATATCTTGAACTACATCGCTGTGTCCGCTAAGCGGAATCCTGATGAATCTAAGATCAAACACTTTTTTCATAGCAATGAAAGTTTCTGCCTCAACAAGGTGCTTTTCGTATTCAGTGCTCAATTTTTTGAGTCCGAGGTAGGCTTCAAGTGCTGCAATTACAGCTTCCAATTGATTCACTGGATCGTAATTGGCGGTTTTTCGAATCGAGTCTAATTTGTTCTGATCAAGAAACAAGATCGTTCTTTGAGATATCGCAGATTTATTCCCCAAGGCATCAATCCCTTGAAACCAAATCGACCAAAAGCCACTTCGTTCTTCGAACGGAATTGGGCTCTTTAGTGCAATGCTTTGGAACTTCGTCACGCTACAAGAACCCTTCCGATCAGCGTCAAGCAATTCATCAGATAGCCTGTGACCTTGAGGGTTCGCTTCGTCATGGAGCCGGGTCATGCAGAATGCTACTTGGGCAGCATCGGAATCAGCCGAGATGAATTCGAAATTGGATGCAGGATCAATAAGTGTGATGCCTTGCATCCCCTGTAAATCGATCAATTTAGCATTTCCTGCCCGCCCTGATGTCAACTGGACTTCAGGCGGAGTGCTATCAAGCTTGAAAGGGCAGGACATAACATCCTTCGTCCTCTTCTTTAACTGATCTGTCAGTCTAATTTCGAGGATGACGCGACTATCATTTTTGAGCGATGCGAATGGCTTGAATCCTTTTGCCTGCCTGAGATCTAAAATTTCAGCTCGTAAAGACGTTTTTTTATCAGATGTATCGTAAACAATAATTTCTAGACGGAGGGTACTTTGGAGTTTTTCGCCTATATTATGAATGAAGAGCTTGTCGAGTTCAAAATCGCTGGACACGGAGTGCGTCTCATCCTGATCGCAGCGAATGATGAGGTTTTGTTCAGAAACATCTTCCAGCTTAATAAGGTCAGGCAAGAGGTCGATCCCCAACTCATAAAATTTCACCCATTGGCCGTTTTTTGCTCGAATCAAAACTTTCCCACTCTCTGGTTTGAGGAAGCACCCCTTCTGAGAGATCGGGAGCTGTTCTTCGCGGTCACCTGTGAGCCTTACGGCTTCAAACTCAGAACGACCAAGCTGATGCCCGTCCGGACCTTGAATGATTGAATAGAAAGATTTAAGAGGAATATCCATCCCGCAATCGAGCTGGATCTGTACGGTTCTGTTGTTGAGTGTCTTACACGAAGTGAAACCTAAATGAAGAATCAAAAACAAAGCGCTAAGTATAATACGTAGCATTGTGCCCTCCGCGATCACTCGAGTTACCTACAGACGAAACCATTGTGTTTACCCATAGATTAATCGAACCTGGCGATGGCTGGAATAGGAGTTTTGTTAAGTTGCCACATGATTTCCTAAGGTCAGCGCGTCATAAGAGCGTGATTGAGTTTTGCTTACTCCGTGTTTACATCATGAGAACGTAATGCCTTCCAAAAACATTCCCCCGCTAGCCTCAATCCGCTGCGCATTCACCCAACGCGTCATTTCCATACAAAGCATAGCAGTCAAAGGCCCAAAATCATCCGGTACACCCGTCCGTCCCAATGCTGTCTGAGCCGCTATATGGGCATTCACGTGGGCATTGTCACGGACAATCCCGCCTCCAAAATCCGTCTCTATCGCACTCGGCGCAACTACATTGACCGAAATACCACGCGGCCCCAATTCCTTCGCCAGATAGCGCGAAAGGACTTCGATAGCGCCCTTCATCGAGGCATAGGCGGATTTGTCTGGCAGTGAAAAGCGAGCCAGTCCCGTCGAGATATTGATAATCCTGCCCTTGTTCGCCATCACCGGAAGAAGTTTTTGTGTGAAAAAAAACAACCCCTTAAAATGAAGATTCATCATCTGATCAAATTGTTCCTCTGTCGTTTCATGAACGAAGCATCGATGCACGTGCCGGCATTGTTGATGAGAAAGTCAAAGCGATCACGGGACAAGTGGTTTTTAAGGGTCGTCTGGACAGTCTCAACGAACGCTGCGAAGCTTGCGACCTTGGATACATCGAGTTGAAGCGCCGCGGCCCTTCTCCCGCTCTTTTTAATTTGATCCACAACAGGGTCAGCCTCAAGGCGGTTGGAATGATAGGTGAGAATCACGTCGATACCCTTCTGTGCGAGATTCAATGCTGCATTCTTACCCAAGCCCCGCCTTCCGCCTGTTACGATTGCTATTTTGGTTTGCATGAATTTTCCTTTCAATTTGCTACCCACCCCGAATACATTGTTCTTAATTACGAAATAAATTAATGAATTTTGAGAAGACTGTTCATGCATGGATAACAATCAGGGATAAGTCATTGAATAAATCACAAGCTATCGAGGTGACAGAGCACCTGGCGAAAGGTCAGCTCATCGAAGTCTTGCCCTCAAAGCAGGCCGAGTCTATGCCGGTCTCGATCCTCTATCCCCATCGTTGAAATTTGGCTCGCAGAGTTCGAGTCTTCATCGATTGGCTCGAGAAGGAACTGGCTGCGCACATCAAAGCTGTGCAATCACTTTAACGAGAATAGGGAATTATGGATCAACACTGTTAATCACGATAGAATCAATGGTCATCGCGGCATGATTAAGCCAGCGAACGCGTGGCTTTATTTCGCTCTTGTCAGCTATTTAAAAATCGAGAACAAATCGTTGGTATTGGTTGTCAGCAAAAAAATCGCTCCGCTTAAGCATTTTCGTCTCGATAATTGTGGAGCCCTTCCACATGACATTAATCTCAGCGATTTCTCCATCGGCTGCTTTAACGATATCAATTCTCATATTGAAAGTTACCTGCCCGACCTGTGGTCCAGCGAGAGTTTGATAGTTCTTATAAAGAAGGAAGCCGCCCATCCCCCATTTCGCATCCGTTGCAATGGAAATGCCTTCAGTGGATTTGCTTTCAATCTGATGAACGTCGTCGCTTAGTTTTTCCATTTCCAGGGTGAGAGAACGCAACGCGGCTGGTGTTTTGTTATCCCGCGAGCCGTCGATCAGAATGGTCCGCATTTGCTCGGGCCCCATGCCCGGTTTCGAGTCCTTCATCGATTTGATATCCTGGCCTGCGAGAACGGATCCGGTGAATTCAAAGCCACCATGGACGTAACATAGACAGGTCCCTAAATCTTCGCCTGCGTTAGGAGTGATAGTCTGCTGCATCGCGATTGTGCGGCCTGCGATGGGACTCTTCGTCGCACTCAAAACGATCGCCCCGCTGCTGGGAACATCAACAGCATCTGAACTTTGACCTTGGCCGCTATACGGTAGAGCTGTGAGAGGAGCCGCCTCTTTATCATCCCACTTCACCATTTTCCAAAGGAAAGGGCTGCCGCAGGCAAACGCCGTATCACGGGCTTTCATGACGATCGTCAAGGGGGCTTCATTGCTGAGAATAACTGTCCCGTCATCTTTCATTTCTTCAGTCATCGTTCCTACCGGTCGGTTCCAGCGATCCGCATCATTGTCAGCATTGATACACTGCTTCCAGGACTCTGGGGCATCCGTGAAATGATTCGCTTCTCGGATACCCGCTGGGCTGTGTGTTCGCCGTTTTGAAAACCTGGCAGCTCATAGTGTTCGGCCCCGTTGTAGGCGCGCGGCCACTTTCCATCTCCGTCTTCCGCGGGGAGCAGCATACTCACCGGGCGCTCGCCCTTGGGCGTGGGTTCTATCTTGGTAAAATCTAAGAGTTTGGGTTGATTATTCAAGGCCCACAGGCCATTCATTTTTCCAGAATATCCGCTGTTGTCGACCTAGGCCATGTAGAAGTTACCGACGAACATGGTGTCCTCTTCCCGAGGACCTTCGATGGCAGGAAATCTCAGACCATCCTTGGCTCTCTGCACCAGTTTTACAACAGCCGCCTTATCCTCGTTGCTAGAGCAGTTGTAGATTTTTGGTAGACCCACTTCTTTGTAATGCAGGCATCCCTTGCGAAGGGGGGGTGTTGAGGTGGGGACAGGCACTTTGGGTCCAGGAGTGGATGTCGGTTTCGGCACTCGATTCATTGTGTAAGCCGGATCTTTTGATTTCGCCGTGCATGTATCAGGGACAGAATCCTCAGTGAGGACGTTCGGCACCTTTGGACTGATCATGCTCGGTTTACAGGTCGATGCAAGACCCAAAAGAGTTCCAAAGATAACGATGTTCTTTGAGGCGCATCTTTGCATTTTGCTCATTTCTTGGGCCATGGGATTCGCTTTGTCTCCTTTCTTATCAGCGGAAAAAACTTTCCCTTTAGGCATATAAATGCAGCTCATTGCTCCTGTTTGGGAGAATGACCCGACTTTGCTAGATTTCGGAGCGAAAAGAATGACTCGCAAATAGCAATCGTTTATCATGTTGGGAAACCAGGAGAAGTTTATGAAATTCTGGAACATTCTGATTGTCACCATTGGACTCTCATCCTATTCGAAAGCCCTTGCTGATACTGCGATTGATGCAGCCAACCGCTATACGGTCGGTCTCCAGTTGAAGGAGACAAGCTATAAAGCTACCGACGAATTTAAAGTCGAAGGGCAGATCCTCGAAGGAGGGTATAAGCTCGGGATCAGCCCCAAGCTTGCCATTGGCGGCGGCGTTGGTCTGATGTTCGATGGAAATATCGGGGGCGGAATCCAAGCTGCGAATGGGGGAAGCGGATTTCGGATTTTTAGTGATGCGCAATATGAAGCCCATCGCTTTGATCGAAACAAAGTCCTAGTCACAGGTGCTTTTGCCTTCGATCGCTTTAGCTTCAGCGAAGCGGGAACCGACGCCGACTTCATCACGACTGACGTAAAAGTGGGAGGCCTTATCCTTCATTACTTTCACCGTTTTTCGGTCTATGGTGGTCTTGAATTGTTCCTCTTCTCAAGCGGACAATTCAACTACGGCGATGCCACGGCCGACTCGAAGCGCAAAACAATTTTCAACCTGAGAACGGGCGGCTCTTACAAGCTCAATAAGAAATTAGCTTTGCGGACCGATCTCCTCCTTGTGGGTGAGCAGACCTTCTTCTTCGCCTGTGACTTTGCCCTTTAAAAACGCATTATTCTTTCGATGGAAAAAAGCAGCAACCCGCAGGAGAAGGATGCTGCTTTTTTTCGTTGCCCACATTATTTACCGAAGTCGGGTCTCACAAGGCAGGGGCTGGCTGAGCCAGTGCCAGAAGCTGGCCACCGATCGAAGGTTGGATAGCTTGCGGAAGCCATCTCAGCATGCGCATGGGAGCTTTCAATGCTCTCACTTCCAAGCCTGATTTCTTACAGAGGAAACCGAGGCTATATTTATTGAAAAGAATTCGATGCTGAGGATCGGTTGCGCCTGACCAGGTTTCTGGTTTCAACAGACGCTCAAGAGACTGAACGTTCGGCGTCGTAATAAGAAGCTGGCCCTTTGGATTCAAAAGGCGGCGGCACTGTTCAAGGAAAATAACAGGACTCTTCAAGTGCTCGATTATGTCGAATGCAAAAATCGCATCGAAAGTCTGACCTTTGAGATTCTCCATCCACTCATCTGCATCAAGGTTCGCCTGCACAAAATGCCAGTCAGCATTTTCTGCGCTACCTTCTCGAGGGATCTCGATATCAATACCGTAACTCAGAGCTGCGCCTTGCGTTAACACGTAGGAGCAGAGATAGCCCGATCCACAACCTATATCCAGAACCTTTAGGCCTTTAAAGGACGTTAAACCTAGATCTTTCATCCAATCTAAATGCACGAGATCCGAAGCGCGGGGCAAACGAAGCTCATTTTGCGTCTGTGACATAAAGTTTCTTTCATTAGATTAAGCAAGTCACCAAAAACCCTACCTTCGTCGAGAACGGAGCTCAAGAGCATTCAAGAGCGATAGATTCTATTTTTTGAGACCGAAGCGGGATTGTAGCGATGCCTTGGAAAGTATGTCGCTCATACCATGCCAAAAAAGTCGACTTATTGTCGGCAAGATGTTCTTTGGGAAAGAAGTTGGCAATGGAAGTGTTCGGTGTTGTTTTCCAAAAAGCCTTGCTTGGGTGAGCTACCACTCGTCTCAGTTTCTGGCCCTTATCTAAGGGATCTACCTCCGCTGAACTTATTTCTTCTTTTGCTTCAGATTCCCTAATCTTGCTTCATCTCATGAAATATTGATATTTTGATGTAGGTTCTTTCAGATGCTACATGGAGAAGATGCAGTGAAATATTTCAAGTCCAAGGTCTGTGCCGTCTTACTTTTATCCCTCTCACCCTTCTTATCTGTCTCAGAAACGAGTGCTGCCAAGGAGCGCAATGAAAAGGTGCTCTACGTTTCGCTCGTCAAAAAGAATTCGGTGAATTCCTTTCTCAACCGTTTTGCGACCGAGACCGCGCAGCTTGTGGTGACCAAGACGCCTGTTGCCAATGCAATGGCATCAAAAATTCTGTCCGCTCCGAGCGACGCTCGTCTGGTGCTCGTCGAACTCCAAGAGGAAAATGGCAAAGCTTTACCTGGCGAAAAGTTAAGAATGGATAACTTCGCAGTATTAGAAATGCCTGTGGCGCAGGATATACACGATCTAGCTGGAATTAAGTCCTTTAGCGAAGAAATCGTCGATGAAGAGACTCAGTCCCCAATCAATCAGTTCGCGGGCCACAAGCAAATCACCCAGAGCTTAAACACCTCAACTTTGGTGATCGAACAAGCTTATCTCGAAGAAAAGCTGAAACTCTTCTCCGGAGCAACTGTTGCGACTCTGGCCGGTAAGAGCGTTACGATCTCGGAACGCGGATCCAAGAAGGGCAAAGACAATGCTCGAGCGTTCCTCAAACAGGAATATGAGGCTATTGGCTTCACAGTCACATCTCAGCCGTTCGGATCCTTCGTGAACCCCGGAATCAATTTCATAGCTGAGAAAGTAGGAAGCGACCCTTCCCGAGTATTGCTCCTCACATCTCACATGGACTCGGTAGGCAACGCAGGCGCCGATGACAATGGTTCAGGAACGATTGGAGCCTTAGCCATCGCAAACGCCCTCAAAGGCATTGACCTCAAGTACAGCCTTAGAATTGTTGCCTTTGACCAAGAGGAAAACGGCCTCTACGGATCGATTGCATACGCGAAGGCCATGAATAACGATGGGACGATCAAACAGCTCATGGGAGTAATCAATCTTGAAATGACCGGTTACGATGAAGATGATGATGGGGCGTTTCATGTGATCGATTGCAACGAGGGGACTTCAGCGGAACTCTCGTCTGCACTTATGCGGGTCGTAAATCGGGATCCTTTGCGACTCAAGCGCGTTGCGGCCTGCACGAATCGTAGCGATCATGCATCGTTCTGGAAGTACAATGCTCCGGCTGTCGTCATTTCTCAGAACTTCTTTGGGGGAGATGACAATCCTTGCTACCATAAAAGCTGTGATAAGGTGGATCGGGTTCAGTTTGATTACATGACTCGCATTACAACAGCCGTTGGGCGTGCGGTAGCCGAACTCGTCATGCAGCCCAATCCTGGCTGAAGCGTAAATAGGGAGGTGCCTATGATCGATCACACAGGTATTGGAGCCGCTAACGTAAAGCACTCCAGTGTTTTTTATGATGCTGTGCTGGGGGGCATTAGGGCACAGACGGGTAGCTCAAATGCCTGAGGGTGTTGGAACGGATGGCCTTGGCTACGGTGTCGTCTATCTAATTTTCTGGATCTTCTCAAGGTCAAGGGACTCAATCGATTGAGTTTTCAAGAGGCGATGAAAAAGATCGAAATGTTGCCGAAGCGAACGGCCACAAGACGCAGAATGGTGCGCTGGTTAAGACGCCATCTTCAAATCCATTGCCGCCTAGGCATTAGCCAGACCTCTCTTCCGGTCTCGACTGATATCATTGAATCGCTCTTCGGAACTTTCAAGACCTTCATCGCCCGGAATCCTAAGTCAGAATTCAACCACCTAATCCTTGCTATGCCTGCACTTTGCGGACCACAAAGTGCGGACCGCATTCGTGAGCAATTAAGTCTCATATCACAAACTGATTTTCAAAAATGGAAAATTGCTGAAATTGGAAAGACGGGCAGGATGAAAAGGAGAGAAATTTTGTCAGGCCTAGGATCACAAAGTTCAGAGCAGAGATGACATATCCTACCAAGGACGTGTCTGAAGACACTTTATATCTGACGGATGCCGTGTGCAGAAAGAAGTGACCCCCCGCCAGAATCTTGGGCTCTTTACCATCAGTGCCGAAAATCGGTGTTCCAGAAAAAATCGGTTTTTCGCATCCACTATGACTCGGATTGAGTTGGCAAAGAATATCGGTAACTCCATCATTCGTTCCAAATCCAAGACCGCTCAGATCGGGTAATACGTCCACCGGCTTTTTCTCGCCTGCACAGCCCTTATCCAAAGCAGAAGCTTCAGGCTCAGGAGCTGTGCTAACACATGTTACAGCCGGATTTGAGCAGTCCAAATGTCCATTTTTGTCCTTAATCGGTTTTACACCGACCGGCAGGCCTGAGACACCCAGCTCCCCACAATTGGCTTTTGGATCTGTGCAGTCAACGTGCGCCGGGGTTCCCACCGTGATCTTGCCAGGCTTAGGCAAAGCTGGAATGCCTCCGACAGTGGGATCAACATCGGGCGACAAACAATTAGCATTGTTTTGAGTCTTGTTGCTAGTTCCATAGGCTCCACCAACTATTTTGACATTAGAAGGCTGGGAATCTTCGCTCCCACAGGAAAACAGGCAAGGAATCAAAATTAATGCGGCTATCAGAGTCTTCATTCGGTGTCCACGTCTTTGGTAATGTCGTCTTTTGTATCAAATATTTTATTGGGGCCTGCGCTCTGAATGACTATGCCTCGTCCTTTTTCTCTGTATCGAAGTAGAGTTCTCCATTGATCTTCGATGGGGAACTGCACTCTGATTCGCTCGCTACATCGAGAATTCCTTCGGATGCTTTTGGCTCTCTTCTGAGTACCGCGACATACGATTTAATCCTGTCATTTGTGAATTCGAAAGCAAACGGACTGGGCACGATCATGCTAGATACCAAGATTCGGGACCCGACGTAGACCAACAGAGCTAGGCCTATGCATGTAAATACGTATTTCGCTGTTTTTCTCGCCATGTCCTCGAAGTCCCTCCAGACAAGGCATTGATGGGTGTTTTTCTGACCTATGTCAAACGACTAATGCTCCGAGGTAGACCGCTTATGAAAGCTGCGTTCTCAGACAGTTCGGTCCCAAAGGAGCTGCGGTTGAATACCTTTTAAGTGCATAGATTAATGGGGGGTGTTTTGGATGATGCAAAAAAGGTGTTAGCAACTCGAATCAAACAATAGGGCAACATCAGGTTCTAGCAAGGTTTGGATTTGCAAAGCTCAGGGTTTACAAGCGCCCTAAGGTAACTTCGAGAACTCACGCATTCTCGGAGTTACCTTACGCACCCATCAAGGGCAGAACTTTGCCTGTCCAAACTTTTCCAGTAGTCCTCAAGCAACTCCAATCTTGATTCGAGTTGCCGTCCCCTTGTCAAAGTGAAGTGAAAATCAAATGCTTCTGGGTTACTTTGGGCACCCGGCGAAGTCTGGATTTTTGTCCGTCCAGGCATTTTCATACGATTGCCAACTATGTGCGATGAGGAGGGATAGACTCAAACGGGATTGCTTCAAGACGTCTGATTACGTGGCACTTAAAAAGGAGACGCTGATTTTATCTCAAAATTCAGAGTCGTATGTGCAAATACAAGACTATTCAAAACGAACGAACGAACGAGCCAGACAGCAAACAGACAGGCAATGGGGCGTTTGCGAGCGGAGCCAAAAATGCAAAATGCAGGATAAATAGCAACATTACTAAGTGCTAATAAGAAACTCATGCCGAGACCCAAAACCGCGAAAGCTGCGGATAAGCTTACGAGCCGATCTGTTGCTAAGGCTTGAGACTTACTCTGTCTAAGATTTGCTGAACAGATCGAGCATGCCACTTCCCTCGGCCCGTCTTTGTTCTCACCTTCAGAGTGTTTAGAATTACCGCTATCTTCCAATAACTGTGACCCTGGGCTCTTAGCTCACTTATCTGCTCTAAGACCTCCTGTTCCCGCTTATGGGCCTCCACAGACTTACCGACAATCTTCTTTCCGAACGCAAGGTGGCGCTTGGGCCGAATATTTTGCCCTGACTCTCGGAGAGGGATGCCATACTTCTTCAAATGCTTACAAACGGTCGACACAGCGCAATCGATTTCAGACGCAACTTCGTCTGCTGATAGATTCTCGATGACATACTTTTGTTGGAGATATTCGGGATTGATATAAAGAGGGGTAACTGGGAAATCAAACCATTAAGAAAGCTTGATTTCAAGCTTCTCGTTCTGTGCCGAGAATCGAATGGGGTCCCAATCGGGTCCGGAGCCGAACCCAATCTGCCAAACTTTCTCAAGGTGCTTCGCTCGTAAGATCAGAATTTCAGATCTATTTTTTTGGTTCTTCCGAGTTTAGTGTGGGTGGAGCTGAAGTCGGCCACAATGAAAGAGGATGGCAATCCTATAATTTGAGAAGTTCCGAAATCCCCGTGCTGCCGATTTAATGGACTGAATCTTAGAGTTAAATCCTTCGGCTGTGGCATTGGTTATGCGATGCGTAAGATAGGTGAGAATATTGTCCAGATGCCTCTTAAGCATTTTGGCGACTTTGATCATAGGGTCTAGGCGAGAATGAGTCGCCCACCAATACCATTCGTCAAAGAATTTCTTCGCCGATTTTTGATACGTGTATTCCCACAAATTGTTGAACGT
>JACMPP010000156.1 GCA_014377445.1 Oligoflexus sp. | reverse complement strand
TACCGAAGGGAAACTCGGCGGTCAGGCCGATGTAAAAGGTGTTTCAGGTACCTGGAAAGATTTGACCGATAACGTAAACGGTCTCGCCGGTAACCTCACCGCCCAGGTGCGTAACATCGCAAAAGTGACCACGGCCGTTGCGAAAGGTGACTTGTCGCAGAAGATTACAGTTGATGCGAAAGGCGAAATCCTCGAGCTCAAAAACACGATCAACGTCATGGTGGATCAGCTCAACTCCTTCGCGGCGGAAGTAACCCGCGTGGCGAAAGAGGTTGGTACCGAAGGTAAACTCGGCGGCCAGGCGGATGTAAAAGGCGTTTCCGGAACCTGGAAAGATTTGACCGATAACGTGAACGGTCTCGCCGCGAACCTCACCACCCAGGTGAGAAACATCGCGAAGGTAACGACCGCAGTTGCGAAAGGTGACCTGTCGCAGAAGATTACAGTCGATGCGAAAGGCGAAATCCTCGAACTTAAAAACACCATCAACACGATGGTGGATCAGCTCAACTCCTTCGCGGCGGAAGTAACCCGCGTGGCGAAAGAAGTTGGCACCGAAGGCAAACTCGGCGGCCAGGCGGAAGTAAAAGGTGTGTCGGGTACCTGGAAAGATCTCACCGATAACGTAAACGGCCTAGCCGGTAACCTCACCGCTCAGGTCCGAAACATCGCGAAGGTGACCACGGCCGTTGCGAAAGGTGACTTGTCTCAGAAAATTACGGTTGATGCGAAAGGCGAAATCCTCGAGCTCAAAAATACGATCAACGTCATGGTGGATCAGCTCAACTCCTTCGCGTCGGAAGTAACCCGCGTGGCGAAAGAAGTTGGCACCGAAGGCAAACTCGGCGGCCAGGCGGAAGTAAAAGGTGTTTCGGGCACCTGGAAAGATCTCACCGACAACGTAAACTTCATGGCCGGTAACCTCACCAAGCAGGTGCGCGGCATCGTCAAGGTTGTAACAGCGGTGGCGAACGGCAACCTTAATGAGAAGTTCGTATTGGAAGCGAAGGGCGAAGTGGCCGCGCTCGCCGAAACGATCAACAGCATGACCGATACGCTCCGTATCTTCGCCGATCAGGTAACGACAGTTGCCCGCGAAGTGGGGATCGAAGGCAAACTCGGGGCGCAGGCGCGTGTCCCGGGCGTTGCAGGTACCTGGAAAGACTTGACCGACAACGTAAACTTCATGGCCTCCAACCTGACGACTCAGGTGCGCGGTATCGTGAAGGTTGTAACAGCGGTTGCAAACGGCAATCTCTATGAGAAATTCGTTCTTGAAGCGAAAGGCGAAGTGGCCGAACTGGCCGAAACGATCAACCGAATGACCGATACGCTCCGGACCTTCGCCGACCAGGTAACCACCGTGGCTCGGGAAGTGGGGATCGAAGGCAAACTCGGTGGCCAGGCGAAAGTTCCTGGTGCTGCCGGTACTTGGCGCGACTTGACCGACAACGTAAACCAGCTCGCCGGTAACCTGACCTCTCAGGTGCGCGCGATTGCGGAAGTATCGACTGCGGTAACCAAGGGTGACTTGACCCGATCGATCAACGTCGAGGCTCTGGGCGAAGTCGCGGCCCTCAAAGACAACATCAACCAGATGATCGGCAACCTGAAAGACACGACCCAAAAAAACAACGAGCAGGACTGGTTGAAAACCAACCTTGCGAAGTTCTCAGGCATGATGCAGGGCCAGCGTAATATCATCTCCGTGGCGCAGCTTATCATGTCCGAGCTGACTCCGCTGGTCGGCGCGCAGCACGGCGCTTTCTTCATGATGGAGAATAGCGACGAGCGCACCCACTCCCTACTGAACCTCATCGCGAGCTACGGTTTCACGACCCGCAAAAATCTCTCGAGCAGCTACCGCCTGAAGGAAAGCCTGATCGGCCAGTGCGCCTTTGAGAAAAAATGCATCCTGCTGGCCGACGTACCGGAGAACTTCATCCATATCTCAACCGGTATGGGCGATGCGCCGGCCCGCAATATCGTGGTCCTTCCCGTCCTTTTCGAAGGCGAAACGAAGGCGGTCATCGAGCTCGCATCCTTTAAGATCTTTAGCGAAAACCATCTGACCTTCCTCGATCAGTTGATGGATTCCATCGGTGTTATCCTCAACATGATCTCGTCCTCGATGCGAACCGAAGAACTGCTCCAGGAGCTGAAACGATCGAACGCCGAACTCGAGGCACAAGCCAACGAGCTCAACGACAAAGCCAAGCTCCTCGAAGTCAAAAACCAGGAAGTGGAACTGGCGAGCCGCAGCGTCGAAGAAAAAGCCGAGCAGCTACAGCTTATTTCCAAGTACAAGTCTGAATTCCTGGCGAACATGTCGCACGAACTTCGTACGCCGCTCAACAGCCTCCTGATCCTTTCAAAAATGCTGTCTGAGAACAAAGAGAAAAACATGACACCGGATCAGGTGAAGTTTGCCTCGACGGTTTACTCCTCAGGCAACGACCTTTTGGGTCTCATCAACGAAATCCTCGATCTTTCGAAAATCGAAGCCGGCAAGATGCCGATCGATCCGAAACAAATCGATATTCCAGAAGTTCAGGATTATGTCGAGCGCACCTTCCGGCACATGGCGGATCAAAAAGGACTCGAATTCCAAATCATCATGGAAAAAAATGTACCGCGTTCCATGTTTACTGACGTCAATCGATTGCAGCAGATTCTTAAAAATCTCCTTTCGAACGCCTTTAAGTTTACCGAGCGCGGCCGCGTAACAATGACGATAAGTCCAGTCGCGAAAGCTCAAAAAATCGGCAGCTATATGTTGCCTACAACTCAATCGATCGTCGCATTTGCGGTAAAAGATACCGGTATCGGCATTCCTTTAAACAAACAAAAGTTAATTTTTGAGGCTTTCCAACAGGCCGACGGAACGACGAGTCGTAAATACGGAGGAACCGGTCTGGGCCTCACGATCAGTCGCGAAATAACTCGCCTCCTTGGCGGCTGGCTCGATGTGGAAAGTGCACCTGATTCAGGAAGTACATTCACGCTTTACCTGCCACAGAATTATAATGGTGTCGATATTGCGCGACCAGTTATGGATTCAAGTAGCACGGAAAATAATATAGATGTTCCTCCCTTACCGCCGCACGCAGATTTTACCGGCTGCAAAATACTCGTTGTGGACGATGACAGTCGGAACATATTTGCGATCGACAGCGTCCTTGAAGACAGAAATATAACCGTCCTTCACGCAGAAAATGGTAAAGTTGGAATCGCCCAACTCATGGAAAATCCCGACATCGATCTTGTTCTTATGGATATGATGATGCCGGAGATGGACGGAATCGAAGCGACGCAAGTTATTCGAAAAGATAGCCGTTTCTTAACTTTGCCTATCATCTCCCTCACAGCTAAAGCTATGAAAGGAGATCGCGAGAAAGCGCTGCAGGCAGGTGCATCGGATTATGTCACCAAACCTGTGGATCCAGAAAAGCTTTTATCGGTCATTCATATTTGGCTGGAAAAGGTCGGAAGGAGCCCAGGCTCGAGAAAATGACTTCGAAAGTTAAGTAAGCAGGGCGTATGGATTGGGTGAGCGCGAAACGCTCGCCCGAACTTAGGAGTGGGAATGGTTTTGGCAGACCCTAAAGATAAGGCGGTAAACATACTGCTCGTCGACGACAAGCCCAGCAATTTGATTGCGCTGGAGTCGTTCCTTTGTCTGCCTGGCTACAATCTTGTCACGGCGACCTCAGGACTCGAAGCCCTCGCAAGGCTCGATGAAGGCGAATATGCTGTTATCCTCACCGACATCATGATGCCGGTGATGGATGGCTTCGAACTCGTAAAACGCATCAAACAGAATCCCAATCTCCAGGCCATCCCGATCATCTTCATGACGGCGATGGATTCCAACGTCTCTGATATTTTTCGGGCCTATGACGTCGGAGCTGTCGACTATCTGCAGAAGCCTCTCGAACCCGAAGTGGTAAAAGCCAAGGTCGCTGTGTTCGTGGAGATTTTCCAGCAAAAGATGATCATCCGTCGGCAAGCAGCCGTCCTTCTCGACAGCGAACGGCGGGAACAGGCTTATCAAATTTCCGAACTGCAGAGCCAGTCGGCTGCTCAGCAACAGCGCATCCGCGATGCTCTTCGAGAAAATGCTTATAAAAAACGGGTGGAGGAACTGCAGGTCATTCAACTCGATGTGACCCGTATTCTGGCTGAATCCTTTGCCATGTCCGATGCTATCCCCAAACTCCTCGCGACGGTCACCAAAGGCTTCGGTTGGCGATGGGCTGCGCTTTGGAACATAGATCCAGATCAAAATGTCATGACCTGTACGGAAGTCTTTCACGACGGTTCCGAGGCGATGATGCGACTGGAGCAAGCCAGCCGTGAGAAAAGCCTTGTCCGCGGTGAGGATATTCCTGGTTCGGCCTGGGCCAACGATCTGCCGGCCTGGATTCCCGACGCCACTCATTTTTATAGTGCCAAGCGCGCTCTGGCGAAGGCTATTGGTCCGCATGCCGTCATCACCGTACCCATCCGGACTGGCGATGAGATCGCCGCTGTGGTTGAATTTATCAACCCGAACGTCGAAATCGAAGACGGACTTAAACTCTCGACCCTGATCGATATCGGCTCGCGCGTAGGGCTGTATATTCAGCGCAAACGCACCGAACAGACCCTTCGTGACAGCGAAGAGCGTTTTCGTCTCCTGGTCGCCGGCGTCAAGGACTATGCGATCTTTATGTTGGATCCGAAAGGCAACGTGAAGACCTGGAACGACGGGGCACGCCGCATCGAAGGCTACGATGCCTCGGAGATTATCGGTAAGAATTTTTCCCATTTTTATACGCCCGAGGCTATCGATGCTCAGCATCCGGCCAAGGATCTTCAGGCGGCCATCACTCATGGTCAACATGAAATGGAAGGCCTTCGTGTTCGCAAGGATGGATCCATATATTGGGCCAATGCGATCCTTAGTACTCTGCGCGATTCCGAGGGCAACCTCAAAGGCTTTGCGAAAATCACCCGCGATATAACGGATCGTAAGAATGCCGAGGCGTCCCTGCGCTGCGCCTATGAACTTCTCGACATCAAGGTGAAGGAACGGACGGCGGAACTTGAGATGGCAAACAACGCCTTGCGGAGTGAAGTCGAGGAACGCGAGAGAATCGAGCTGCTTCTTCGTAAAAAACAGGAAGAATTGCAGAGCGCCAAAGAACTGGCCGAAGCCGCGAATACAGCGAAGAGCGCCTTTCTTGCCAATATGAGTCACGAGATTCGCACCCCTCTAGGCGCCGTGATGGGATTTTCTGAGTTGATGCTCGCCAGCGATCAGTCGACTTCAGAAAAACAGAAGTGCGTCGACGCCATCAAACGCAACGGCAAGCTGCTTTCGAATATTATCAACGACATTCTGGATCTTTCCAAAGTTGAAGCGGGCAAACTCGATGTGGAAAAAATCGACGTTCCCCTCGACGAGATCCTAACCGACATCAACATGCTCCTCGATCTCGAGGCGACGGAAAAAGGTCTTCGCCTCATGCTGACGACGGAAGGGAGCGTGCCCTCCCGGATTAAAACCGATCCACTTCGGCTCAGGCAGATTCTCTTCAACATCGTTGGGAATGCCATCAAATTTACCGACCAGGGTTCGATCCAGGTCACGATTAAGCAAGTGAACGGCGAGGACGACAGAGCCCAGCTAGCGTTTCTTATCCGCGATACGGGTCGCGGGATTAGTCAGGAGCAATCGAGTCGGTTGTTTGAGCCCTTTGCCCAGGCGGATAGCTCCACAACGCGACGGTTTGGGGGAACCGGTCTTGGCCTTGTCCTTTCCAAAAAACTGGCGAAGAGTCTCGGCGGTGATGTGGTACTGGCGGAAAGTGATTTGGGGCAGGGAAGTTGTTTTATGGTGACGATCGATCCCGGTGTCGTCGAGCTTAAAAGCGGTCAGAACTTTATTCCGACGAAGCCTCAACTGGAGAGTAAAGGCGAGGATGCACCGATTCGGTTGAATCAGTTGAGGATACTTCTTGTCGAGGATAGTCTCGATAATCAGCTGCTGATCACTCGTATGTTGAAGATGAGTGGAGCAGTGGTGGATACGGCTTCCAATGGCCGCGAGGGTGTGGAGAAGGCCTTGACTGGGAAATATGCGATTATTTTAATGGATCTGCAGATGCCGGAGATGGATGGGCATGCGGCGACTCAGGAGTTGAGGCGGCAGAACTATCAGGGGCCGATTATTGCGTTGACAGCTCACGCGATGGCGGAGGAACGTCAGCGTTGTGTGGTGAGTGGGTTTAATTCGCATTTGAGTAAACCGATTAATCGGAAGACTTTATTGCAGACATTGGTGACTTTTAGGGATCATTTTGTGCCGGGGGTTAGTGAGGGGTTTGTGCTGGATGGGCATAAGGCTCGGCATGCTCAGAGGTGATTTTACGGTTTGTGCTAAGTGACTGATCGTATGGCTAGTGGAGGTGCGGCTTACAGTGCGCCTCCCGGCGGGGGCTAAGGCTCTGCCTCAGACTCCGCGAGGGACACCCAATGTGTCCCTTCGAACCCCGCATTGGCAAGGGCTCCGCCCTTTAACCCGCAAATTACTTTTTTTATTTTTTTATTTTTTTATTTTTTACTTTTTAATTTGGCAACGAAGGGCTCTGCTCGTCGTTGGCTTCGCCTGTCCACACCGCGGGCTCTACGTGCCGGCGCTCCAGCGCTTTCATTGCGGCCAGGCAGATGGTCATTGGGGCCTGCTCTCCTACGGCGGCTCCGGAGTTGGCGAAGTCGGCAGTTTGCAAGTAGGTGATGAATTCGGCGGGGCTTGTCCATCCTCGTTTTTGGCCTACTAGTGCGAACCAGCCCTGGTCGACCGGGAGGAGCGTAATGCCGAGCTTTTCTACGATTTCCCACGCGGCGGTTATATCATTAGCGAAAGGTCTTAGAGGACGAGTCTGACCCGACGGTAGACGCTCGCGCAAGGCTCCCGTCTTTTCGTGATAGGTCTGATGACCCAGAACTTTTTGGGCCATAAGGATGTCGAGTTCACGAGGCTTGTTCATAGAGCAACTCCCAAGGATCAGATCGTTCGACGGTTTTTATCGATGACGGCTAGCAAAATCAGTATGAAAGCAGCCAGGCGGATCAGGATCAACGCATTGGACTTCTCGTTCGAAATCTCATTCATCATTATAAACACTGGCTCGACACCGAGCATCAAAAATGCAAACGAAAAACACAGAAAAAGTCGATCGCGCGCCTTTCGATAAAAGCGCAGAAAAAACAGCGAGATGATCCAGCACAAGGCCGTCATGCCCCCGATAGGAATATATTCATGGCCGAACCAAGACCTGAATTCATACGGATTCCCAGCTTAGCCCAACGATCAATATCCCGACGCTGACAAGACGTTCCGGTGGATCGAAGGCATACATAACACACCCTTCACTTTCACGAAAAGCAATGAGATTCTTGCGTTTAAGATCCTGAAGCCTTTTTTCCACAGATGCTTCTGATGTGCAAAGTTCGCGATTGATGGTTTGGACGTCAATTTCCGACTTTTGCCGCAAGAGGATAAGTATCTCGAGCTGCTCGACAGAATTGATGCAAGTAGCGAGAAATTCCCGAATGTGAGGGTCAAAACCTCCAGGGGGCATTCCGAATATCCGACTATCTTGGTCTATGCGATAAAACTAAAAGATGGGCGAATTGAAGTAAAGAATATCTGATTAATTTTACAAATTAAACGCGGCATAGGGGCCCGTTAAAGCCTTGGCTTCACCCGGGACCCTTCGCTTTGATCAATTATTTTGCCGAATTCTTGAAGCCAGCTTCACGCGCATTGGCTTCGCTTGAAAAACACTCGCGGTTTTCTGAAGGCAAAGCTTTTTTGCCGTTCAAGAGACCTTGGTAGCTCTTGCTGGTTTTGGTGTAGTAGGTTTTGTTGATTTTGTTGCCAAGAACTGGGCAAGCAGCAGCTTTGATTGCGTGACCCGCGTCGGTCGCGCCTTCTTTGATCGCCGAGCCGGCGTCTTTAGCGCCTTCAACGATTGCGTTGCCACCGGCTTTAGCCGCTTCGCCTGTGCCGTGAGCCGCTTCTTTCGTGCCGCTTTTGATGTCTTCCCAGCCTTCTTTAGCTGTTGGCTCAGCAGGCTTTGTCATGCCCGATGCAGTGGTGGTGCTTGTCTCAGGTGCTGGATCGTGCGAACAGCCAGCAGCAAAGACAGTAAGAGCAAAGCTTAGAGGCAATAACAGTTTCATAAATACTCCCTGGAAAATCGTTTACCTTTGGCGCTTATACATTCTCCCGCAACTACGTCCTAGAGAGTTAATTGAAATATTAATAAATTTCAGTTACTTATAACTTATTTTTGCCACTCTTTTTTGACTTACATGTCAGCGATGAGGAAGAGAAATACTTCATTTGTAACAGACTATTCATCCAGAAAGCCTTGATCAGTAAGGGTTCCACGTCTCAAAGCCTCAGTACGATTATCCATCGCCACGAGATATTCCATTTTTTGCTGTCACTCCTGGAGAATTGGGGTAAAACGTGACGCTTCATCACATCAAAGGAGATCAACGATGCTTTTGAAAAACTCTCTTCTAGCCCTAATCAGCTTGTCCTTCAGCGCTGTGGCTTTCGGCCAAGGCGTAGAAATTCTTGGTAATGCCGGCACTACCCTCAAAAACCTGAAATTAGTTGTCGTTGCTGACTCGAAATCTGGTCTCAACGCTCCTTCAGACCTTGCCATCAACCCACTTAAACCTACAGAACTCTATGTTGTAAACCACGGCGACAATAGCGCTGTAGTACTTCAACTTGACGCAACTGGCAAACTTTCGAAAGCCAGCCTCAGAACAGCAATGGGCGCTGAGCATTTCATGCCGAACCCAACTGCTCTTGCGTTCGCCCCAAGCGGATTCTTTGCAACGATCCATGACATCGACACCGTTACTCAAGACTCGACTCCGGCTGACTTTATGGGCCCAACTCTCTGGACTCAAACATGGTTCGACGGCGGCCACGGCTCGCACATGGACATGCTTCACAACTCTCCATCCGGAATCGGTATCGCCTGGGTTCACGGCAACGCTTACGTTGTCAACGACGGCGCGCACGGCTGCTTGACAGTTTATGACTTCAGAAACGACCACAACTACGGCGGCGCTGACCACAGCGATGGCGTCACCCTTCGTTACGCAGACGGTCTCCTTGAGCGCGTAGAAGGCGTTCCTGCCGGCGTGATCTTCGACAAAGAAGCGAACACAGCTTATGCCGTCGACAGCGGTCACAACCGTATCGTCAGCATCAACCTCGGCCTCGATTTCCTTACAAAAAGCGGCTTCGACTACATCTCGATCAAAAACAAGGCTTACAAAGTTACACGTAAGCTTGAGCCAAACTATGACGGCACCATCCAACGTTATGTTGATGGTCCAGTCCTGAACTCTTTGGTTGACGGCGCAGCGGCCGGCCTCCAAACACCAGCGGGCATCGCTTTGTACAAAGATACAATCTATGTTTCGGACTACACAGGCAGCCAAATCCTTGCTTTCAGCAAAGAAGGCAAACTCCTCGACAAGTTGGCTTTGGCTGACGTACTGCCAGCTGCAGAAAATGCCGCTCTCGGTGGTATCGAGTTCGATGCTAAAGGCAACCTCTACATCACGGATCTTTTGAACAACCGTGTGTACCGCCTCGAAGCAGCAGTTAAATCTACTGTTCCCGCTCCTGTTAATTAATCGCTCTGAAGCTCCTCCCTGTGGGGGGCTTCTTCTCCCTCCCCATCGACTCCCCCGTTTCCTTTCTTTCCCTAAGATCCCAAATCGCCTAAAATATCGAATCGACCGAGACCAATAGCTGGCGCAAACTCAATGAATTGCGCGACGGTAACGGCGGCTCCTGCACCTTGCTCCATTCCCATAAAGGGACTCGAAAATAATAAGAAAGCACTGTCGTATGCAATGAATGAGCCGTGCACTTGTGGCGGTAATGTTGAGTGAAAAGCGACAGTTTCCTTTGCCAACCTCAAGCAAATTACAGAAATATTGAATAAGTAATACCCGACTTTGAACTGCGGACTTCTCCTGCGGAGCGCCTGGCTTTGAATGAAGTCCACTGGTTTTTGTCCCCCTAGAATTGACTGCAATTGCCTGATTCCTCTGATGATTCCCAAAATAGTCCCAGAGCCTTCAGAAGGGCCTATGAAAATCTTAGTAAGTCGCGACTCAAGCTCATTCTCCGCCTGAGTTTGCCTGCTCGAGGATATTTGCTGAGGCAAATAGAAATCTTTGAAATGAATCCTTGTTTTATGGTGTCAGTCCTGTTAATTTCAATCGATCCTCTAAGAGATGAAACCCAGTCTATTTTCGGAGCCAAATGAAAATTATCGTTTGCGGTTCACAAAACTATCAGAACCAAAGCCTTCTCTCTAACGCCCTTCGCGAATACACCCGTCGTCACAAGGTATCAACCATCGTCATCGGCACAGAGCCAGGCGCTGAAACCATGACGGCTGAATGGGCAATGCTAAACAATGTTCGACTTTCAATCATGCCTACGGATCGCAAGTTCCCTCGCGAAACCGCAGTGATTGAACGCAACAAACGTCTCATCGCAACTCACGGAGATGCGAAAGCCGTTCTTCACTTCGTCGGAAGTGAATTCTCCGAAGATCTATGTATGCGTGCCCTGGGCAGCAACATGGTCGTCGATGATGTCGTCGGACCGAACTAAATCTAAAAAAGATTTAACATAAAAATTGTGTGGACAGCGAAAGCGAGTCCACTCGTTTTTTTATTGGGCCTTTTTTCCGCTCTCAATTCTTACCGAAGTTCCTTCCCAATCCCGAAATTAATAATCCAAACTCGAATTCTGATAAGGAAGCGGTAGTCAGTACGTTAAAAACCTGATTATTAGGGAAGAAAACGGCCTCATTGGTGTTTTACACTATGACACGGAATTTGCATAAGCCTAGACGAAACAATGCATTAGGACAGCTATATTCCGCTGTATCTCGCACCGACCCAATTCCTCATTCTTTAACGCCCCCTCCAAATCGACTATCATCGACCTATCGCTTCTGCGCAATTTCTCCGATATTCAGGCAAACCTCTTTTTAAAGAGCATCCCTTATGACAAAGACCGTTACCCCAGTTTCTCGCGCCTTGATCCTCACGGGCCAAAAAGAATCAGTTTCAGCCATACGGAGTTCACTTAAGGGCTTCGAATACGGGGAAATCGATACGATTGAAAACGGTATTGAAGCGCTGAAGAAGCTCAACAGCTCTTCCTACGATCTAGTGATCTGCGGCAATAAGATAAAATTTATTTCTGGTTGGAACCTCATAAAGGAGATGAAAACCTCTGAAAAAATCCCCAATATGGCTGTGGTTTTGATGGGGGACGGTGCGGCTCCGGCCTCGGAAGATGAATTAAAAGCCTACGGCCTGGTTAAATATCTCAAGACGCCGACCAGCGAGGCGGATATCAGTTTTCTCGTCAGCTCGACACTTCAGTTGTTCAAGACATCCGGCACGATCGAAAACAAATACACCAAAGCTAAGGCCGCACTGATCGCGCAAAAAGGCGATCAAGCCATTGAACTCTACGCCGAGCTCCACAGTCTCACCAAGAAAAGCATGCGCAGTTCGATGGGTCTCGCCGAAGCCTACAATCAAAAAGGCGAGAATGAAAAAGCTGAGACCATAATCATGGACGCTCTTAAGAACGATGCTGGCAACCCGATGGCCGTGATGATGCAAATCAAAATCATGATCAAACGTCAGCAGCTCGCCGAAGCTCAAGCCGCGGGCTTGTCACTTCTCTCACCCCTGAACGAAACGCCTTTTTACCATGTTCGTGTCCTGAACATGTACACTGAACTCAAGGTCCTCGAAGCTGTGGAGCACGTCTGCCGCGATGCGATCGAAAAGAATTTTAAAGTCCCCGAGTTTTGGACCAGCATGTGCCGCATGCATTTTCAAAAAAGCCGTTTTGAAGAATGTCTGGAAACGATCCAGACCACGGTCGAGCAGTTTGGGCCGAACGTCGAAGTGCTCAACATCAAAGGCGCCTGCATGAGAAAGCTCAACCGTCTGGACGATGCATTGACCGCCTACGGCGAGGCCCTCAAAGTCTCCCCAATGGATTCTAAAGTTTATTTCAACATGGCCGTCTGTTGCATCGCCAAGAAATCTATCCCGGAGGCGAAACAGCACCTGGAGATGGTGCTCAAGATCTCGCCAGACTTCCCGAATGCCCGCGCGAAACTGGACGAGGTTGAGAAGTTTCTCGCATCGGCAGCCTGAAAGTCGTTCCCTTCCCCTATCGCATGTAGACGGAGTTACTTAAAACATGGATTTGCAGGATGAATTCGGCGAGGACTCGAGCGAGATTCGCATCCCCCTCCTCGTCATCGCTTCTGATGCGGAGCTTCTCCACAAGATCCAATCCCTCTCGGATAGCGGGACACTCGAGGCCAGGATCCTGGCTCATGACGCCACGCCTGATAAGGCGATGAGCGGTTTGCTCCTCTTTGAAGTCAGACTCATGGAAGCCTTCGAAGACCTTAATCTTATGCGATCCTGGCGTCAAAGCCGGCCTCTTCAACCGATTATCGCCATCTGTTCGAACGATGACGAAGACTTTATCGTCGAAGCCTTTAAAGCGGGTGCGACCAACTATCTCCTGGCGTCAACTCCCCCACCCGTTCTAGCTGAGCATCTCAAGAGTCTCTATAAACTGTCGGAGGCTCCGCGTCTGGTGGAGATTCAAAACCATGAGATGCTGCGGTCGATGGATGCCGAACGCCTGGCCACCGAAGCCAAGATGCGGGCCGAAGGCGAAAAAAAGCTCGCTCAGGCTCAGGCGGAAGCCAATCAGAGAACCCGCGACATCCTCGATAACCTTCACTCCGGTTTTTTCATCGTAGAAAAAGACCTTCGGATCGGCGATACGACCTCGCGCTCATGTGAGGATATCTTTCAGCGTTCGATCGCCGGCTCGAGCATCGGAGACTGTCTTGGTCTGGGTCCCGGTCAGGAGGAGTTTCTAAAAGGCGCACTCGAACAGCTCTTTGAAGACTTCATGCCCCTCGAGGTCAACCTGAGTCTTCTCCCCAAAAAGCTGCTGACCGAAGATGATCGCATCCTGGGCTTCACCTACACTTCGATCCTCGCCCAGGATAAATCACCTGAAAAGCTGATCGTTGAGGCGGTCGATCTCACCCAAAGCGTCAGGAGCCAGGAGGCTCTTCTCCAAACGCAGCGACTGAATGAAACACTCCTTCGTATTCTGAGCGACAAGGATCCCTTCCGGGATTTTCTCAGCGATTCGAAGCAGGAACTGGCAATACTAGCAGCTCCAGCTCCGCTCATTCTGGGCCAACGCCTCCTCCACACCTTGAAGGGCAACAGCGCCGTCATGGGGCTCAATGGCATCGCTGAGCTGATTCACGGGATTGAAAGCGAAGCCGAAACCCTTCCGCCCGCACAGATCCCGGCGTTCTTTCAGGCCTCAGCCGCCCGCATCGAGGCCCAGTTCCAATCTTTTTTGCAAACGCATGCCTTGATCCTTCACATAAACTGGGGCGAGCACAAAGCTGTTTACGCCCTTACAGAGGCCGAGCTCAATTTACTCAGCTTCTACATCAAGCATGATTACCAGCCCCATCGCGAACGGGCCGAAGGCATCCTGAACCGACTGCGACTGCGCAGCGTGAAAAGCATGCTCGTCGGCTTCGACGTCATCGTTTTAAGACTTGCTGAACAATTGGGCAAAAGCATTCGCTTTAAACTGATTGGCGGCGGCATCAAACTCGATCCAATCCGTTACGCGCCCCTGATGAAGTCTTTGGTCCACGCCGTTCGCAATGCCTGCGACCATGGGATCGAAACGGCCGACGATCGGGAGAGTTCAGGCAAAGGCCCCGAGGGCTATATTCAGTTTCGTTTCGACCGCGTTGCGGGCCAGTCGCTTTGCATATCCATTCAGGATGACGGTGCGGGAATTAAGGTCGGAAAGATTCTACGGAAGGCGGTTGAACGGGCTTTGCTGACTGAGGAAGAGGCCGAAAACATGCCGCGCGAACAGGCCCTTCAACTCATCTTTGAAGATGGCCTGTCGACGGCCGAGCAGCTGTCGGAAACCTCGGGCCGGGGCGTGGGTATGGCCTGTATTCGGTTTGAAGTGGAGCAGTTGCAAGGGGCCTTGACCCTCAAATCGCGGGAAGGGGTTGGGACCCTATGCGAGATCGTCGTCCCCGATCCATCGATCCTCTGAAGACCCAAAGAAAAAGCGATCTTAAGTCCTCAGAGCTATTCATTTTTTTGCCTAAACATTCGGCCGATTAACGGCGATTGCCGAAGAGATTCATAGCGCTTAGGAAGAGGCCGATGAAACTCATGAACATATTCAAAGCACCGGCGTTGACATAGGCCTCAATCGCATCGTCGCTCGGACTCTGCTCCGCAAGACCGTAAGCCACCTTTTTCAAACGCTGGGCTTCAAAAGCCGTCAGACCCGAGAAGAACAAACATCCAAAGACACCCTGAATCTTCACCGCACCGGCCATCCACGAAGCCGAAGGTGCGAAAGAACCAACCAGAGCAACCCCTAGAGAGTAAACCATCAGCATGGTCAGGCCCATGATAGCGAAGGTTCCAATGGGTCCAAGATCGCGCTTGGTGATTTTACCGTAAGCCACCAAAGCAGCAAAACCAAAGGCCGAGGCAGCGCCAATAGTGAAGATGCTGTCAAGGGTGTAGATCATTCCGACCAGGCCCAGGGTCAAACCCGTGATTGCGGCATAGAGCGCAAAGAGGAGTTGAGCGGTAGTGGACTTCATCTTGAAGACGGAAGCCTGGAACATGATGACGGTCAGTAGCTGCGAACCGAAGATAGCCCAGGAAAATCCGCGACCGAGATTTTCCAATCCCCATTGCAAAAGTCCGGAGGTAATCGAGAGATAGCCTATAGCGGCGGAAGCGAACAAAGCAATCGTCATACGAATGTAGACGTCACTGATGAATTTCGTTGCACGGGCCTCGACTTGACCGATCGCCAGAGGTCTCATGTTCTGTTCCATGTAACTCATCAAAACTCCCCAAAGAATTGGTTTTCACGGCCCGGGTCAGAACCAAAGTTCTTAACGCCTTAAAATCCGCCGGGACAGGATCAAAGTCTAGTTCAAAATGGATTTGAAGACGATAAGACTCAACCTATTCCTCAAGAATAGTCCAGGCGGGATCAATCTGACCAGAAGGAGGGCATTAAATATAATGGAATCAATGGCTTATTAAAAAGCCCCTCAAAGAGGGGCTAAATCGGCGAGCGGATAATTCTAGCGTTCGTCTGTATTTGGGGTGAAGACGTCCATTACGCTTTGGTAACCTTCCTTCACTTTATCTTTTACGGTCTCGGTCGCTTCTATAATGCTATCACCGAACGATCCGGCTTTTTTGCTGCCAGAGCTTGCGCCACGGCGTTTTCCGGTCGTTTTCTTAGTGCCGGTTTTTTTCGATTTTTTAACTTTGGCAACTTTCTTTTTGACCGCTTTTTTCACAGCCGCGATTTTTTTCTTAACAGCGGTCTTCTTGGCAGAAGTTTTTTTGCTTTTCTTGGCAGCGCCGCCGGTCGCCTTTTTGACTTTCGATTTTTTCTTGGCGGCTCCGCTTGCAGCCGGCTTTTTGCTTTTAGTAACGGTCTTTTTAGACGTCTTCTTGGTCGCCTTAGCCTTACTTTTTCCCGCTGCCTTTTTCTTCGCTGTTGCCTTCTTTGCCATTAGTTTCTCCAGTCACGATGATGTTTGGCTCACGAGCGCAACACACGCGCCCTATGCGTCATATGGTTGTTTTGGAGAGAAAAGTGCAAGTTAAAAAAATACCCCCTTCACAGGAGCCTTTGGTATCAAGAGATTCTATCTATTTTTTCTGAAAATATTTTTGCAGCAAATTTAAAAAGCGGTCTCAGGAAGAACAGGACAGGTCCGAGCAACCCGGCTTTTGCCTCGCCCATTCCGGTCTGCGGCCTGAGAATTTTTGCGTGACGGCGTTCGATTCATAGGGCGTCCTGAGGGCAGAAAGAAGTTCTTGGCAAACCGTCTCGTCCCCCCTGGCGAGCGCGTCCAGAGCCTCCTGGACGAGATAGTTGCGCAAAATAAAATAGGGATTCGCCTGATTCATCATAGCCTTAACTTTATCGATCGGCCGACCTTCGGCAAGGACCCGCTCACGATAACGGGCGAGCCACGCACTCATATCCGCTTCCAACTTTTCGTTCGGAAGAAAATAGAACGCTTCGCGCATCGCGGCCGAAATCCCAGCCCCGCTGGGGGATAGCTCCAGAGTCAGAGCCCGGTAGAAGAGAGTCATATCCATTTCTGTTGAACGGAGGACCTGATCGAGATCGCGCAAAAGGATATCGTCGGCCTCGCCCTTCCAGCTGCTGAGGCCAAGCTTGTGCCGCATCATCGCCTGATAGCTATCGGCAAAGGTCTCGCGATAGACCTCAAACGCGCCTTCGAGGGCTTCCGGATCAGGCACGAGAGGGGCCAGAGCCTCGGCGAGACGGGCGAGATTCCAAAGACCTATACCCGGCTGCTGGGAGAATCGATAACGCTTTTGGGAGGCATCCGTGGTGTTGGGCGTAAAACCCGGATCGTAGACGTCGAGCCAACCATAAGGACCATAATCAATCGTGAGCCCGAGGATCGACATGTTGTCCGTATTCATGACGCCATGAACGAAGCCCACCCGAAGCCATTCCACCATGAGCCGGGCGGTGCGCCGACTGATCTCTTTGAACCATGTGAGATAAAGACTCTCACCGGGTGGAGGCAGCAGTTCGGGAAAATGCGTAGCGATCGTGTAATCTGCCAATCGTTTGAGATTTTCCACCTCACCACTGGCCGTCAGGATTTCAAAATTACCAAAGCGTATGAATGAAGGCGCAAGGCGCGTGGTGATCGCTCCGGCTTCCAACTCGGGATGCCCATCGTAAAACATGTCGCGCAGCACCGGCTCACCCGTGGTGACGAGACTGAGGGCACGCGTGGTGGGAACACCAAGATGAAACATGGCCTCACTACACAAAAATTCCCGGAGTGAAGATCGCAGAACCGCACGACCATCCGCACGCCGCGAATAAGCGGTCGGACCAGCCCCCTTCAGTTGCAGCTCCCAGAGTGCGCCCTGACTATTTTTAAGTTCTCCGAGGGCGATCGCCCGACCGTCTCCGAGCTGACCCGCCCAGTGACCGAATTGATGACCTCCGTAACGCAGGGCATAGGGCCTCGATCCTGGCAGTTCCAGATTGCCGGCGAGAACCTGGGCTTCCCAGCCCTTTCGGTCCAAAGGCCTGGGCCAGTCGAGCAGAGCGGCAGCGTCCTCGGACCAGAGCAAAATTTGGGGACTCGGGACAGGGGTCGGTTTCACCAAGGAGTAAAAGACCTCCGGCGTCTGCCGCGGCAGCGTCGATCCACTCTCGTCCCCTGGAAAATGCGTGACGAAACGCTGTTCCATAGTCGGGGTGTTGCTGTGTCTATTTTTCATGAGAAGTCTCTCCTCGTCTTCCGGGTTAAATACCGGGTTACTATGGCAGAGAGAGGATTAAATCTCATTCTAAAAGAAAGACCAGCCACAGCGAGATTTCGGGTCTAGGTGAGATGGCCAATTGTACAGCCTCGTGTTTCGAGCGATGGAAAGAGTCACTCGCCGCCGCCTGTTATCTTCTCGAGGTCCAGCGAAGTGATCAACGCAATCAGCTCGGCTTTATTGATTGGTTTGGAAGTCCTAGACCGAGCCCGCCCTTGGAAGACGCTCCTCCATCGACTTGATTGAATCGATCAAACTTAGATTTTGTTGCAGAAAGATAAGACAGTCTGAATGAGATGACTATGGGGAACTGGTTTTTGCAGGTAGCCATCGAATATATTTTCACGTTTGTGAAAAGCCTTATCGTGATCGGACCTACTGGCCGAAAAGTCACTCTCAACATCATGGACGTAATCGGATGAATGCCCGGTCATGGCGATAATCGGGCCTTCGAAACCACCGGCCCGAATTTTTATGGCTGCTTCGCTGCCGCTTAGGTTCGGCATCTGGAGGTCCATAAGAATGAGGTCGAAGTCGATACGCACGGCCTGGGAAACGGCATCTGCCCCATCGAAAGCGCCGGTTACCGAAGCTCCTTGCTTTTCTAATACACGGTGCAAGAGAACACGGATATCAGTTGAATCTTCTGCAATCAAAATTTTGAGCTGGAAGAGAGGAAATTGATTTTCCATTGGAATTCTAATCTCCGGCGGCGAAAAATCACGCGCAGCGACAAGGCTTAATTTCTATTCGTGCTTGGACAGTACGCCTATGCAAACCTATTAGATAGCAGTAGTTTCGCCGAAAATCATCTGGGTGATTGACGCTTGAAAAAGCCTAACTCCAGTGACTTGCATCGGGATGTTCTCGCGATATTTTTCATTTTGGAGCCTAAACTGTGAAAACCTCAATTCTCTTCTTAACAAAAGTTAAGTTTTTAGTTATTTTTAGTTATTCTTAGCAATCTGCTTCCTTTCAAATCCTCGAGCCGATTTCTTCTTATTGAAGAGGAGATGGTTTTCCAATGCGGACTTACAGCAAAACCCTCCGAACATCAGGCCAAAGTCCTGCGAGCGTAGGGTCTTGCTTGGGAGAGTCTTAGCGACAGCAGGTACGGGAAGCCCAGTAGGCCTGCGTGCCTTTGTAGATGACGAGATTGGCATCATTTTGCAGGACCAGCCGCCGGATTCCAGACGTCGTGAGAACGAAGTTCGAATCATTTTGAAAAGAGAGAGAGTAAAACGTCCATCCTGTGACAGGAGGTTCTGCCCGGGGGTCAGTTCATGGCCGGAATTCAGAACATTCGTGACGACGCCAGCTGCCAGACTGAGTCTGCCGTTGGCTGCATTGGGCAATGGTTTTTCTTTGACGATCTTTGGTGACCATTCCTCGCAAACCTAAATTTCCGCACCATCGCTACTGCCGTCGCTGGTGACTTCCATACCGTTATCGGCAGCGCTGCCGCCGTCTCCGAAACGCCCTGTCTTAACACTTTTGCAGGCGGACAGTTCCAACGCTATGAGACCAAATGGAATAACAAGATTGTTCATGGTTCGCCTAAAGCCGAGACTGGCTCTTAATTTATTTGGGAAATTTTAACACGAAACGATGACTTCAGAATTGGATATAAGTGCTTCGCCCAAGCAACGCATTAACTAATGTCGACTGCCGAGTGCAGATCCGGCGGAAATAGCCGCGAATTCAAACGCGCTCGCGATCCAGCGCCGCAGCATAGGAACTTCATCCGCGTCGTCGATCGTGTGGCCTTTCTGATAGGATTTCCATTCGATCGGCAGTCCGGCTTTGATGAGATATTGAACTTGTTTTTCCGTCACATCGTACGCAAGGGTTTCATCGATCGTGCCGTGCGTGATCAACCATTTTGCATGACGCGCTGTTTCACTCATGTCCCGCCCGAGCCGCTCGGCGTCATAACAATAGCCGGAGATTCCGATAAGACCTGCAAACCGATGATGTGTGCGCCCCGCCCATTCGAGAATCATCAGGCAGCCCTGAGAAAAGCCGAAGAGGACAGCGTCCTCCGTTCGATAGCCATGCGCGATGATTTCGCCCATCACGGTATCAATTAAACTGCGTGAACGCTCGATGCCCGGGCCTTGATTCGGCGGTAGATCATACCAACTGTAGCCGGTGTAATAACGATCCGGAGCGGCCAGCAAAAGATAATTGACATCAGGAAATCCGAGGGCGCCCGGCATCCATCGAAAACCGGCGGGCGAGTCGCCTCGCCCGTGCAAAACAATGATGAGTTTTTTGGAGGCTGCCTCTGAAGCGATCCACTCGCTTTTTAATATCTGTGTTTTCATAACCGTCCTGAATCGTGATTCATCCCATGGAATGAGGGGGGGTAAAGAAGCCGGGCAAACCGTTTCAGGTCGGCAGGCTTCGCGACAAGTTTAAACGCTGCCGTCGATCTCCAAAAAGTCAGCCAGGCGGAGAAAATCTCAATCGCTTTGACCGGGAAGCCGCTCAGCTCTGATCTTCGCACAAAGTTCGTCAATGAACAAATCACTCTCGAGGCTCTGGCCGATCAACTGTCAGCGAGCCCCAGGCGACCAAGGATGCAGTGGGAACAATTGACTCGTCCGGCCTCCCCTACCCATAGGAATGCATCGTCGGCAGTGGGCTTATGCGTTGCTTCGATGACATCTCTCCGACCGAAAGGATGGTCGGTAAGCACTGGCCAACCTTTAAAGAGATCGCAACGATTCTTGCCTGATTCATTTCACTTAAATGCTGTAGGCCCTTGATCTGTAAGAGAATCATGGGCC
>JACMPP010000025.1 GCA_014377445.1 Oligoflexus sp. | reverse complement strand
GGGACTGGTCTCTATTTCGCACCAACTGTCTGGCAGACCGTTGGAAGCTTATGTCTTATTGGCTTTGTCGGGTTTCCACATGGCGGTATCGATGGCTACCAAATGTGGTCCTATAGCGGCGGCGATCTTAAACGTTTCGCCGTTCAAATAGCCAAATATCTTGCGATCTCACTGGGCGCCTGGTCTGCATGGTGGGTTTGGCCCGCTGCGTTCTGGGCACTATTTCTCGCCCTTTCGATTTACCACTTCGGGGTGTCTAAGGATCTTTTCCCCGCTAGAAGCCCAGCATTTAGGGTGTCCAAGTGGGTCAGTCTCATTTCTAAAGGAGTGCTCGTCGTAATCGTTCCGATCGTTAGTTACCCAGCTTCCGCTAACGATATCCTTGCCATTGCTGCATCTCCTGCCTTCGCACAGTACGTTGTCGATTTAGCGCCGACGGCGTTGCTTGTCGTTCTCTCCGCGGTTTTGGTGATCGCTACAATCGAGCTGAGAATTCCAGCCGGCCGAGCGTTTGCCCGCACACTGCTCCTTCAGTCGCTTTTACTTTTGATTCTCTTTGGTCTACTGCCCGTTCTTGTGTCGTTTGCGTTGTACTTTGTATTTATCCATGCGATTCCGCAAATGCGCGAACGACGAGCGAGCTTCCCGGAGATCAGCGCCAGAGCACTGTTTGCATTCGGGGCCGCATTTTCGCTCCCACCCCTGGCTCTTTTTGCCTTTGCCCTCGGACAAGAACCTAGCTGGGCTTCCTGGGCGAGTCAGGGCTCTGCTTATATCTTCGTCGTGTTAGCGGTTCTGCACTTTCCTCATTGCTGGCTTTCGTTTACCGAAAGTTAGGGAATTAAGACATGACAATGAAAACATTTTCGGTAAACTCGCTGCAAAATATTGACGCATACTGGCGCGCGGCAAACTATTTATCAGTTGGCCAGATGTACCTGCACAACAATCCTTTGCTGAAACGGCCTCATGAAACTGCAGCCTCAGTCTCAACATACCCACGGCTTGAGTGATACGGATTTCGATAATCTCTTTACAACTGATAAGCCGATTATATTTGCGTTTCATGCCTATCCATCAACGATCCATCGCTTAACCTATCGACGAAACAACCATAATAATATGCATGTCAAGGGATACAAAGAGGAAGGAACTATCACAACAGCTTTTGACATGACCGTGCTGAATGAAATCGACCGCTTTCACCTCGTACTCGAAGTACTTGACCGATTGCCTGACTCCGGGGACGAAAGTATTCGATTAGAGCAGCAGCTTAAAGACAAGCTAGTGGAGCACAGGAAGTATATCTGTAAGTATGGAGTTGATATGCCAGAGATACGCGACTGGAAATGGGATAACTAGACGGAAGAGTCCCATATGATTCTATTTGAAATGAGAATTCTGAAGTACTTGGGCCGTCGTTTGCCGCAACCAGAGGAGAAGCCCTTGCTGCCTTTTCTTGGGAGAACCTGAAGCAGCAGGGTCTTTCGTTCTGCTTCGTCGTCCCAGCAGACGGATTCGTAAACAAAACTTTTGTGATTTTCAATGGAATTTAAAGGACTTTAATCAAGTTCCAGGTGTTGACCTGGCCAGTTCAACTTTCCTTGCAAAAGTTGTCGGATTTTTTCCACTATTTCTATCCTTCCGAAAGGCTTTGCCAGATGTTCATCGCACCCGACCCTGAGACATTTCTCAATGTCGGAACGCATTGCATGCGCTGTCATCGCAATAATGGGGAGAACGCAGCCCAGCTTTCGAAGAGTGGAAGTTGCTGTAAATCCATCGACGTTCGGCATTTGAATATCCATTAAAATAATATCGTACTTCCCGCGCATGGCCATTTCTATGGCTTCGCTGCCATCATGAGCGAAATCCACCCTAGCCCCAGACCAGGTAAGAAACCTGGATATCAGGAAACGGTTGTCGGGTGCGTCGTCAGCGACCAGAATCCGCAAGCCTTCCAAACTCGACATTGCAACGGCTTTGGGTTGCAGCGAATCTAGCCTATGAACTCCGTACTTCGCTTGTTCCAGTGCAATGCTCACTTCAAAGATACTGCCGACACCAAAAATGCTTTTGGCTATGATTACGTCACCTCCCAGCGCTTGAGCAAGTCGACGCGATAAATCGAGTCCGAGGCCGGTGCCACCATATTTCCTTGTCGTCGCAGAATCCGCTTGGGTGAAAGGTTTAAACAGTCTGTTCATCTGGACCGTGGATAGTCCTACTCCGGTATCCTTTACCAGGAAACGAATTTTTCCCTGAGACTGGTCTTCGATGACTTCAACAGTCACCGATCCCGCTGTCGTAAATTTAACCGCGTTACCGATAATATTAGTGAGAATTTGCTTCAATCGGGTCGGGTCACTCACAAGGAAGATTGGCAACCCAGGGTCTAATACCATGGAAAACTTTAGGTCTTTTACTTCCGCATTGTGTTGCATTACCATAGCAACATCGGAAAGAAGGTCGGAAAGATTGATCTCGATCTTCTCAACATCTAGCTGTCCCGCCTCAACTTTCGACAAGTCCAGAATGTCGTCGATGAGGCGCAATAACAGGCTAGAATGTCGCTTGATTCGTGCCCCATAGGTAGTCCGCTCTATATCTGTCTGATTCGGTAACTGCAAAAGCTCGGAAAAACCTACAATCGCATTAAGCGGTGTTCGTATCTCATGGCTCATGGCCGCCAGGAACTGACTCTTAGCCTGAGTCGCTCGGTTCAGCTCGTCAGCAAGCTTTTCAGCTGTTTCCCGAAGTTCGAGTTGATGCAATGAGTTGAGCAGCAGAGACTGATTAATGTCAGTCGCGCGCTTCCTGAAAGAAGCTGTTTCTGACGAATCCACAATCTGCAAAATAAGACCAAGAATTTCTTTACTGCTTGAAACAACCGGCCAGCAAAAATAAGACCAGAATCGAACGACTCCCTCACTAATTTCCTGCTCAACGAAGGACCTGGATTTCCCTGAAGCAATTATATTCTGAAGAATTTGATCAGAAATGCCAGCCTCGTTGGGGAGCAGGATATTGATATGAGAACCAATAGAATAGGAACCTCCGTCGCATAACAACTCACTTCCCGCGCTGTTGATATATCGAACGGTATGATCAAATCCGTCGATCGCCAAGGTCGGTTGAGGCGATTCATCCGCAAATGCACGACAGATATCTACAAAGTCCATGTTCTTCGTCCTCTTCTAACCCAATCGCTGCCAGGGGCAGTCATCCTAACCTCACTCTGACTCATTTTCCTGATCATCAGCATCGGACTCTTCTGAGTTGTCCCAGGGCGCAGGAATTCCCGAAGTTAAACCGCGATAATTATTGAAAGGCTTTTCAATTTTTATGCCTGTTTCGGTAATGCGGTATTCATACATGTCGTTGCTATGGGCACTGCCTCGCATTTTGACGATCGCCAGTAGTTTACGGAGGCGCCCTCGAATAGACACATAACGCAGTCGAATGATGCTGTCGGAGAGAAATGAAATATTATAGTTACTCAGTCCGAAGCTATCAAATTTATCTTGAGTCTCGATCGTACTAAGAACAGTGACACCAAGCTTTGTAAGGGCAGAAATCATTCGATAAAGAGACTCTCGAAAATCCGTCCTGAATCCCGGTGCAAGAGCCATTTCAAAACCTGCCAGCGAGTCTAGCACGATTCTTTTGGCTCCGGTTCTTGCAACGGCCTCCGCGATATCATGCAGAGTCTCATCCACCGAAAGATCCAAAGGCCTCAGGTATATAATTTCCAATTTTCCGGCCTTTTTATGGGTGCTCAGGTCGAGACCGATCTGCGATGCATGCCGTAGGTAGGTGCCAGGAGTTTCTTCAAATATGGCAATGACACCGGGCTCGCCCACTTGCAGTCCTTTTGCTATAAAATGGACCCCAAGAATTGACTTTCCCGCACCGGAAGGCCCTGAAACAAGAACACTATTCCCCTCGTGAATTCCGCCACCCATGAGGGCGTCCAAAGAGGGTACTCCGATTGATATACGCTTAGGCGCAGGGTTGGGTTTATGTTGGTTTATGAGTCCAAACGTTCTAGGAAAGATCTGCATGCCGCTGTCAGTTATCCGGACTGTATGTATTCCAGGAATCGATGCTTGGCCGCGTAATTTCATAACCTGCATTTTACGAACAATAGAATTTCCTTCGGCTTTTTGATAGAGCCAGAAAAGTCCGTCCGCTACGGTAAAGATAGGATGATTTTGAATTTCTTTATCAGAGTATTCTCCGATAAGGAAGGTTGTTGCCTGCCAGCTTGTAAGATAAAGAGCGAGCTTTTGCACGAAAGCTTGGAGTTCTCCTGTTGTGTCACCGGACTGCGTACTCCATTTCATGGTGCGAAAGGAGTCTACAACAACAATTCCAGGACTAAACGATCCGACTTCCTTAATAATCTCGTCGAGGACCGAGTTTAGATCACCTTCCAACGCAAATTTGCTTAGATTGATGAAACGAATAGTGGATTTAAGTTTTTCCTGATCAAAGAACTCATACTGTTGTTGATAACGAAGCATTTTAAAGGCGGGCTCACCCAGCACTGTAAAATAGATGGCCGGCCTCTCCGGAGTGGCGTTGGCGAACATGATCTGATGAGCAAGGGTAGTTTTCCCACATCCTGGCGTACCGCCGATAATGTTAAAAGAATACTCTGGCAGTCCACCGCCGAACACTTCGTCGAGACCTGGGACTCCGGTCAACAATTTTCGAATAGTCACTTTATTTGGCTTGCTCATGATTTTTCCTCAGTGTCTAGTTCGACTTTATCGAAGGATACGTTTGGCCAGGCATCGCTTAGCAGCGTGATCATCAATTGTTCACCGATAAATGTCTTTAAGAGCGCAAGCAAATGCGCGATGAGCAAGCTACCTTCGTTGAGATTTGGATCTGCATGGTTGAGGGTTGGCATGATATTGCTGACTTCACTGGACCTCAATACACCGTCAGGACCCAGGTCAATATTTTGTAGACTTTGACTGTCCACGCTCGCCGATGCCAGCGCGCGCGAAAGTAAAGATGAAAAGCCAACTGGCCCCGCGAACCTTGTGAGAGGAATTTGCAATTTTGCACAAACACTTAGCGACAATTGAATGTCGGTCAAGCCGGAAGCAATTGTCGATCTCTCCAACAATAATAATTTGTGGGCAAGACCTTGGACTGAATGCAAGGCTAGGTTCATTCGGTCTGCCTTTCAATCCTCGATGGATTTTAGATGGCGATTCGGACGCGCGCATCGGATTTCAGGATAAGACGGCATGTTCAATTAAAATGTCATTTCAAAATTCAGACCGAAGGTATTGGATAAATCGGTTTCAGTCGGATTGCTTGCACTCGAGAGCACCATGGAAGTTATCGACATGTGCAGTTTCCAGTACATATCGAATAGTCTATCCCCGGTCTGTAGACAATAAAGAAGCGTTTATCAAAGTAAATCACGTGCCCTCTGACGAGTTGTATCTATCCGTTATTGTGAATCTATCAGTGAATTAGGTAGAGGCACGCGAATAATTTGCTTTACGAACGCCCCCCTCATCCATGCGACAAAGACGCAGTAATTTAAAGAGTAGACTCGACCTTTTACGGCTCTTCTTAGTCAGCCGACGCTTTGAAGGAGGTGCATTGCGCGCGAATTTCACCTAGAAAGGATTGGCATAGAAGTTAGTTAGTCTTATATATCGAATATAGGTTACTTATAGCCAAGCTGGGTCTTATTAAGTCTTTTTTGGTATACTAAGAACCAATTTTTATTCATTGTATCCTAAAATGGGTAGTAAGCTTCAGAAGCGATTTCCGATGACAGCCCGGCTACAATTAGACGAACTCAATCGAGGCGTCGCCTGCCATCAGAAATCCGATCCGAGCTGTCATCGGAAATCGTTTTTGAAGCAGTTGAACTACGGCTTCCGCCGATTCTTTCGGGACACAGAGAAGCAGGCCACCCGAGGTTTGGGGATCGACTGTAAGCCACTTCAGGGGAATTGGTATATCGTGGTAAACAACATTTTCAGCGACATATGCGGCGTTCGAGTGATGAGCCTTGTTCAAAATATTCTGTTCAAGACACTCCAAAGCGCCAGGCAGCAAAGGTAGGCTGCGAGTCGTGATTTGAGCTTTTAGCTGGCTGGCACGACAGATTTGCACGCAGTGCCCGGCGAGTCCGAAACCTGTGATGTCTGTTGCGGCATGGACTCTATAACTGCCTAGCAAATCCCGGACCTGATTGAGTTGGGTCATACTCGCAATAGCGGCATCAATCCATTCGGGAGTAGCTTTTTTAGATTTCAGCGCACTCATGAGCGTCCCCGTGCCGAGCGCTTTTGTGAGGATCAAGGCATCTCCCACCTTGGCGCCTGCGTTGGTCCAGGCATCTTCTTTTTTGACAAAGCCTGTCACGGAAAAGCCAAGCTTGAGCGTTTCATCGTCAATAGAATGACCACCGCCCAAGCATGCCCCCGCCGCCGTAATCCTCTCCAGCGCGCCTTCCATGAGAGGCTCAAGCAGTTCTAAGGGGAGATGGGCAGTGGGGAAGGCGAGTATTGTCAGTGCGACCTTAGGTTCACCACCCATGGCATAGACATCACTTAAGGCGTTCGCCGCAGCGATTGCCCCAAAGCTTCTGGCATCGTCTACGATGGGTGTAAAGAAATCGAGGGTCTGAATCATATAACGACCATCGCCCAGGTCCCAGAGACAGGCATCATCCATGGTCTCAGAGCCGACGGCGAGGGCCTCGGGCTTTGGAATGGCGAGATTCTGAAGGACTTGTCTCAGTTGACCCGCCGGGAGTTTAGCGGCACAACCACCCTTCTTAACTGTTTCGGTCAAACGTATTGGGAGATGATCCATTGTTTGCATTCCTCGTAGTTGCCCCTGAAGGCGATGTTTCGCTGATTGCGGCTATCAAAATGATCGTAAGCCCGATCGTAGTATTCCGTGAGCAGACATTCGATCCACAGGCCGTGAGATTCCATCTCCTCGTCTTGCCTGGCGAACGCGCTTTCAATCAGCTTGATTACTATTTCTGTCAGTGCTCCACCGAATCTTTTTTTGATAGACAAAACACTTCCGATTAACTGAGTTTTTAATAAAGAACGGTCGGTGCCCTTGGCAAGAGGGTTTGCAACATACTCCTGATAAATGGTCCGACAGCGTTCGGCAAGAAGAACATCAAGTTGAATGATCGAGCTTGAAGACATGGCCCTGAAGAAAGGTTCCGGGAGGTGGAGTCTGCCGATGACTTTGCTTTCATCTTCCAGCAGGATGGGACGGATCGCGGTTCTTAATCCAAGTGCCAGCGCGTTTTCAAATGTAGCCTGCGAGGGCTGAGGTCTTTCCAAAATACGACCGAAACTGCTCCCCCGATGGGCGGCCAAATTCTCAATATCAATTTTTTCTTCGATAGAAATCTGCTTTAAGAGTTCGGTTTTTCCTGACCCCGTTCGACCTGCAAGAATATAAAAAAGCTTGGGTTTCAAGAACTCGTTCATCAACTCGGCGCGGACGGCCTTGTAGCCTCCCTCAATTCGCCAGGCGTCTCGTCCCCTGGAGTGAATCCATTCCGTTGCAAACTGGGAGCGCATCCCTCCGCGCCAGCAGGATACGAGAATGGGAAGGTCCTTGTGACCAGAGCCGAGATCTATCCAGCCAGACACTCGATTTTCACGCGAGGGGTTCACTAGCTGGTAGCCGAGGTCTATAGCGGCTTGCTGTCCCTGGAGACGGTAGCAAAGGCCTACGGCATGTCTTTCTTCATTCGTAAGAATCGGAGCATTTCGAAACCCGGGAATGGAAGCTTTTGCAAACTCGCCTTCGGAGCGGACATCAATGAGACTATGTGTGCCTCGGTTAAGGCAATCTAGACTTGAGGCAGCCGAAATTGTTCGAGCCATTCGTTGTAATTCCTTGAGCCTTTATTCACGAAGCATCCCAGAATGGACTGACCGAATCTAGGCCAGAGCTTTCCCAGAGACTCTACTTGTACGCCTTATGTCATGCCGAGGCAACTTTCTCTCCGTTGTCCTTGATAAGCGGCATGTTATACCGCTGGCTCGGGACGCGATAGAAAAAACCTTCAAGCGACCTGTTCGATCCGTACAAACCGTCGATGAGATGATCGGCAATCTATATCGTGTTCAACTCGGACAATGTGTTCCATCCTTGGCTAAAATAGTGGGAATAGAAGCGGCTGCGGTACGTGCGGCGGGCTAGTGATTCTACAAAAAAAAGTCCCCCGCTGTCCGAGAGTGGCAGCGGGGGCCTAACTTTTTCTGGCTTCTTTTATTTGCGTTTGGGAACCACTTCATTCGGGGGAGCCGGCTTGAATATCCCTTTCACTTTCTCAGGCACACGACCCTTGATGGCTTTCGCCAGAGTTGTTTTGAGACATTCTCTGTCTTCGGATTTATAGGCCTCAAAGGTTTCGGCCTTTTCCATGGTCTTTTGATTGACGCAGATTGTATCCTCAGTCGAAATCATCGATTTTCTATCTGCCACGCGGTAGAGCGTTAACGAATGGGATACGAATGGGCAGCTTTGTATGGATTTGCCCAAGAGACTTTTGTTGAAGAAGCCGAAGCCCCCACGAGTCGGTTGAACTTCCCAAAAACCTACTTTCGCTGAGTTATAAAAGCCATACTTTCTCAGGACGATGATTCTTAGAGATCTTTTATCCAAAGTGCAATCCCGATCATCGGGAGCTCATAATTTATCGGCTGCGACTACCTTTGGGACCGATTTCCCGACCCGGAGGGTGCGTGACTTTGAGTCGAAGGTAACAACGCGAGGGCCGGTCGCTTTGTAATCAACCTTGAAAGTTGTCAGCCTATGATTGGCGCCCAGACTGTATGATTTTCCAGTCACTGCAGCCTCGTTTTTGGAGAGTCTGGGAAAAAGATCCACGAAGGAGAGTTCTGCCTCGGCCCCTTCGTCCTCCATGACAGATATCACGCAATTATCACTGAGACCTTTTGCCGAAACCGGCAGGCTGAAGGTGAACACACCCGGTTTGACTTCCTTCATCCGGGACCTGTCATCAAAATCCAATCCACGGCTTTCACAGCGATAATAGACTTTAGATGGCACGGGTTCCGAAGACTCGGAGGTTTCCATTGCAAAAGCGTTGGTGCAAATTAAGACAAATAGGCTCAAAGCTGCGTATCTCATGCATGACCTCGGATAGGATGTGTTAGGTGAAGAAAATGGGTTTCAGAACGACCCTGAAGAGGACTTTGCAAAGAGTTTGCCAGCGCAATCGGCTAACCTAGGACCGACAACAAGGTGACCTGAAAGATCCGCTCCGCTAACCAAATCGTGCCTAGTGCAGCCGAACAGGCAGCTTCCGCCATAGCGCATGCTCAGGTGAAGTTTTGTGAGTTGAACGCGAAGATTAAAAAAGCCCTGCATCAAAGTTGATGCGGGGTTTTCCCTGTTTTTTTTACCGTTGAGCGTTGAGCGTTGGTGCCGTTGCAGTCATACTGTTGCGCCTGGATATTGTCGTCTGGGCTGTTGCCCGGAATGTCGATACAACGGTTGGTCGCAAGAACAGCCATCGAGTAGACGCCATTGGCATTGGCATTGGCATTGACGTTACCGCCGCCGGCTGGAGGGGGAGTTGTAGCACCGCCGCCGCCTGGAATGCCTGGGCCTGCACCGGGATTCGCAACAGGCCCACCACCGCCGTTACCAAGGAATAGGATTTTAGCATGCGAAGGAACGCCGGCACCGTTCAAGAAGAACAGCATGTAGTAGCCTGGAGTTGCGATATTGGGCGAGTTCGGGAAGTTAAAGCTGACTGAGCCGCCGTTGTTTTGAAAACCAATCTTGGCAGTGTGATGAGCGAAGGATACCAGCGGGCCCACTGCATTCCTCCACCTGGGAGAAGTTCCTGGGATTGGGACATGAAGAAGTTGGTCGCATTGATTCCGAAGTTGATCGGGTTGCGTGTGTCACCGCCGGCAACCATAACGCCTCCACTTGGCAACAGTGCGGTACCTGAACAGAAAAGATCGGTGTTATTGCGGTTCGGAAGCACCTGATGCGCTTCCCATCCATGGTAGTAATCCCAAACATCGCAGGTGTAAGCGCCCTGGTTGCCGTTGCCGTCTGTTCCGAACGTAAAAACTTTTTCATTGGGTAGAAGTGTGGCGTGCAGGGGAATCAACGGCCAGCCAAATTCCGGCCCGAAGCGGCCCACCCTATCGTTGGCCTGAGCCACCGATGCGAGTGCATTAACCGCTATAAACAGGCTAATGCATATTGGGGAGCTCTTTCCTTTTAACAGGTGAATGCCCTCGAATGAGTTCGTTGCTGTCTACTAAAATCTTTGTGATTTTGGTCGTGCGTTCGGGTGGAATGTGCATTTCTGAAAAAGGAAATTCTAGTCGATGGGTAATTTTTGTGCCTCATGCTTGACAATAAAATCGATCGAATAAAACACTGACAATCAAAGGATACGAGATTATTTCTAATTAACTTTAAGCTCATAGTGAGCAGAAAAATTGAAGTTGAATTCTTGCTTTGAAGTAGGATTTCCGAAGATCCGTGGACGTCATCGCTTGTGCGATCATGTCGATCGGCCTGATTTATTTCGTTTGAATAAGGAGGCTCCGTCACTAATCCCTTGAGAGGAAATTGCTTGATGGGAATTTGCGTGGTTCGAACACCCTCGGGGACTATGAGAAAAAAATACGAAAGATCAATGTGTTACATTGATTAGGCGAGGTGACCTGTTTTGCGGAACGGCACGAATGCGCCAAGTCGATATAAACTGGTTACTTGGAGCGACTTTTTAGGGTAAAGGTCTTAGAACTGTCGTTTACGGTGCAAATGTAGAGAATGGAAACGAGTGATGTCACGCAACGAATTAATCAAACAGATCGTCGAAAAACTAGCGGAAGATAAAAAGATTCATTCGCTCGTCTCTGAAAAAAGAGTCGACATCTGGAAACTCGCGGGCCGTACTGGTGAATTGAAAATCGAGTGGCAGGCTCAATACGCAACCAAATTCTATGCACCTCCCGGTGAAGCTCTCAATAAAATTATCGCAGGTCTCAAGGCGAGACCTCACGACAAATAAAATTTCGTTATCCGCTCTCCGACACTGACTTCAAATTAAATCCATTCAATATGAACTGGCGAGTCCGGCCTTTTTCAGCCCGTTCGCAACAAATGACTCAACATTCTCGCTGGGTCCAGCTTACTGCTTAGGAATTTCTTGAAAAGAAGCGGGTCAGTTCTGCTCTTCAAAAATTCGGGAAAGCTCTGCCTCAAGGCTTCTGAGGTTACCGCCTCACTTGGTGCGATGTCCTTTCGAATTGTCCTCATTTATGTCCCGAATGATTGCCAAACCGCCTTGCTATGATGAATTGCGAAATAGCAAAGTAGGCCTTGAGTGATTGCTGCTAAATTCACATAGGCGTGATAGGTAACCGTTTTTGCTCTCACTCGTTCGCGATAATCATCCGTTTTGCAGTGCATACATTGAGTGCCGCTTCCACGCTTAAGCTTATCCATTCCCTTCATCCAGAAATGATAGCCGAAACCTCCAACAGTATGAATCAAGGCTTTGAACCACATCTCGATGTCGAAACGAGCATGATAGAGTCGAATCGCGTCCTTGGGTTCGAGATCCCAAAACTTTTCCTGATAATTTGGCATAGATTTTCTTCTGTTCTATGGCAATTAAGATCAGGTATGATAAATAAAACGAGCGTTTGGAACTTTTAGGAGGACGGATGAAAAACAAAATTATGGGTGTAGGCTTTATCGTCCTGCTGGGTTTGATGCTGGGATTTTTCATTGTTCAAGGTCGACACAAGGAAAAAGACAAAGCCTACGCGGCAATGACCCCCGTGGCGGAGAGCATGCGCGAATTTCGCAAATTGAATGGGCGCTATCCTCTCAAAGGTTCCGAACTTGCCGAGCCGGCACCCACTGGTTCACCTTATTTGAGCCTCGCACAGATTATGGATCCCTGGTCGACAGAGTATCGATTCATGCTGCAAGGCAATGGAGATTGCGAATTGCGTTCGGCCGGGATGAATAAAATTTTTGATGATCAGGATGATGCGTTTCTGTTGCTCACCAATCGGACTGAAGAAATTTTGGTCGAAGGTAAAACGCCGCTTCGCCCGAAACAAAAGTAATTCTCATTCACTCCCGATCTCATTCTCATTCTCTTTCACCAACTATTTCTCTTCTTAATTATTCCCGAATTTTACAAGTCTGTTTTTTCGAATTAGGCTTTCCGACACAGCATTGCACGCCCTTGCGTATATCCATGCGCAGAGTCTTGTAGTCCGAGCCGATCCATTCCTAGTGAGTGGCCAGCCAGTGAACAAAACTGCTTTTGAGCACAAGCTCGCCTCAATCACCATCAATCTTTCTCCCGAAGGCTAGCTTTCGTCAAATGCTCTTCCTCTCTAGTATTTCCTAAGCCCTGGCATTGATGCGCAAATCAGCGAATAGAGCGGGATTCATTAAGAAACCGAATTCCAGTATTCGATTTTATACCAGTATGACGCATAGGAGTTAAGCAATGAGATTGCAGGCCTAGCAAAAATCCTGTAGTCATTGACGCCCATGGCTTTGGATGCATCCCGAGGCATGAATTGCAAATTTAGAGCAGGTACCCAAGACCCATGAGAGATCCGAACCTCGTTCGCAAAGAAATGTTAGAACTCAACGAAGTTCTCCCCCTCGTCAAGTTTCCGCCTCCCCCGGTTGATCCGGAAACGGATGTCGCTGTAGATCCCTTGGTCACGATCAAAGGTGATCTCATCAATATGGCTACAGTCAAAATGCAAAACTTCGCCAAGAACGGCACGAGCTGCATCCGATGCAAATGCGAAGGCGAATATTTCGCCAAAGAAAAATATCCCAATATTCCTTTCTACCATTTGAATCTTTACGCGATGAAAAAAGGTCGGGAGACACAGATGGGCAAAGACCTTATCGTGGCTCCTGAAAAAGGTGGTCTTGACAACGTTGAGAACGCACAGACGATTTGCTTTGATTGTCACAAGAGAAAAGTGAATACACCGCCTGACCAAGAGGCTCGCCGCCGTAAGCGTGCGAAGAAGCGTTCTGAAAATCGCAAGAAGAAAGCCTCGGGCGGAGTGAAGCCAAAAGTTGGCGAGAAGAAGCCTAAGAAGTAATTCAATTCAGTAAGGCAGAGGAGGTGGATATGTTCCATTTCCGCTGTCTTTTTTTCATAACGGAAATCAGAGAAAGACTAAAGCACTGACACTGATTGTGGTCTGACTTTTTACAGGAACACCATCCTTGTTGTGGGATTCGTGAGTCGAGTTGTCTCCGCGAACCTCGCCTCGAAACTCCAAGGCCCCTGAAGCTTGCCAAGACGCAGTGAGAGTGCCTTCGAGCGGAAATTCCATCCACGCGCTCATGGTTGTGTCCTTCCGTGACTTTGTAAGAATTGCACAGAGTATGCCGATCCCATAAAGCAGATAACATGTTGAATATTCGAGGAAATTAATGCGCGCAGGTGCTGAAACTCCTAGCTAAGGATTGCATTTTGCAATGCGAGGTTACAATATGAAAGCTAACGATCCTTCCATCAGACGCAGACCGGCTTTCATAAATCTGAGCGATCGAAGTATGCATTGTGCAGGAAAGCTGAGCATTTTCGGCAGTCAGTGTTAGAATACGTCTACACCGAGTCAGGACCGATCCGAGTTGAAGAGCAGGAGTCGAAGTATGTTCTTTTTTCGTCAATCCAATCTATACGCCTTCTCTGTCTTCATCGCTCTGTCGGCATGTAAAACCGCGAGCTACCAATCCGTTCGTGAGCCAATCGCCAAACCCACAGTCAAGAACGCCTCGGCTCTTCCCGCAACGATTACCGGAACGCCCGGCGAGCCAGCGACAATCAGTTCGCCCCTAACACCCACAGTTGAGGCGTTTCCCGTGTTGCCCGCTGACGTCAAGCGAGAGGACGTTGAAGAAAAATTCATCCAGACGGGCAAACTCGGTGCCGCGGATATCCTCGTTGTGATCGATAACTCCGACTCGATGACTCAGGAGCAGAAGAACCTCTCGACGAAACTTCAGGATCTTCTCGGTGGGGTCAAAGAATCCGATTGGCAGATCGGAGTAATCACCACCACTGTCGCTGTTGAGAAGAACCTCGATAAGTGCGTGATGACCCTCATCAAGCCCAGTGATGCGAACTTTGAAGATAAATTTCGGAAGGCGGTGACGCCCGGTGTCGATGGAAGCGCTGTGGAAGAAGGAATTCGCCAGGCCGTCAACGGTCTCCGCTGCACCGAGGCGCCATGGGTCAGGCTCAATTCAACCGTAGCCGTCCTTATCGTGAGCGACGAAGACAATTGCAGCAGCAACGGCTCGGGTTGCAAGAAGCAGCCCTCCAGTACCGAGCAGTACCTGATCACCTACATGGAACAGGAATTGGGCCGCGTGGTCGGCGTCAACGCTGGATTCTTCGGTATCTTTTCGCCACCCGCCTCGCCCTGCAGCACGGCTTTGAACAAGGCCACCCAGTATCAAAAACTCGTCGATTACAAGGCCAACGGTAAGGTGAATTATGGGAAGATATGTGACGAGAGCTACAAAGAGACTCTGCAGCGCATCTCGAGGAACATCTCCATGTTGCTCAGCCATCAGTTCAGTCTCAAGCATGTGCCCTACGAAGGAACTGTCGTCGTCACGGGTAAAAAAGCGGATGGCTCACCTATTACGCCTTCGGACTATAAGATCATGGGGAGCCTGGTGACCTTTGTCGCCGACAATGAACCCGCTCTCAAGTCTGAGTTCATGGTGACTTACAAGGTCAGAAGCCAACCTTAATAGTGGTGGAATTTTTCTTGACTCGATACTCAATCAAGCATGGGTATCTATGAAACATCGTCGTCTTATCACAGCATGCTTCTGGTCATATTCTCGGCCGCCTGATGAATCACTCCAGGCTGTGTTTTTCAGCATAGAATCTGAAAGCGACGCTTTTACCGGATGCATCGCCGGGATCTCATAAGAATAAATTCTTAGTCCCAAAAAGGCTAGCTATACTAGAATTATCCGTAGAATGACAACTAAGCGAAGCGATTACCCCTTGTGCTTTTTCCTTAACATAGGCTTCTTTGATGAGTGGATATAAAATGGCATAAGTCAGATGAGGGTCAAGTCATGAACTATCAGGACGCTTGCAGCATCAAGATGTTCGAATACCTTGAGCTCGGATCGTCTGTTCTCCTGACCGAAATCAATCGGCTTCTCTTAAAGCTGCGTGAGGAAGATGGGGCAGGCTTCGAATGGCGGATGATATGTGCTGATCTGAAAAGCAAGCAGGACGAACTGGAAGCAGTCTTTGACAAGATCCGAATCGAGATTGAATCGGCTTCCAGTGAGCTAACAGCCAAAGAATTTATGATGAAACATCTTGAGGATACGGTAGAACCGTTTATGCATAATTAGAAGCAATAAATGGCCCAGGTGTTCCCGGGCCTTTT
>JACMPP010000155.1 GCA_014377445.1 Oligoflexus sp. | reverse complement strand
TAATTTTCGAGAGCAATGCCGGCACCGTACCGAGTCGTATCCTTATCGTACTCGATCATCGACTGCCCATAGCCTTTATTCACTTTCACGAACCAGCGGAACGACTCATTGAGTGGATACGGGGCAGAAACTTCGAAGCCTGGTTTAGCCGCAAGGTTGATCTGGGTCTCGAGCGTAATTTTATCGAACGCTTTATTCAGCTCCAGTAGGCCATATCCTTTAAAATCGAGAATCCTTGGATTCTGATCATCTTGCGCAATGACTGGTTTTTTGTCCAAACAGTTAAGGTGCCCGTATAGGAGTCGCTTAGGAAAAAACTGCGGGCAAAAAACCGATCCCAGCTCCTTGATACCAATTGGATCTGACCATTCGATTCGTGCATATAGCCCAAGTCGAAGTTGAAGATCCGGACGCCCAGCAAGTCGAAGTGCTCCGGAAAAAGAAGTCGCGCGAAAATTTCGGGATTATAGCTGGTTTCGCGGAACAGTTTGGACCAATGGGCGTTGTAGATCTGCCACCAGGAATAGTGCGTGTAGGCGACGTTCAGATCCCAGGTCGAATTGAGAATTTTTCTGTAAACAGGATGGAAAAGACTGATCTAAAATTCAGATTTATTTTTTTGATAGAAGTCGTGGGTGCTGTCGTTGAGTTTTTTAAAAGGTTCGTAAATGCTTTCGGTCGGGTTGGTGACATATGAATAGGGAATAAGGAATGTTCGATGATGGGTGAAAAGAGCAAAGCGTGATTCGACCCGTTTACTATAATCTTCGATTTGGACAGTGGCGACTCTATCGTCCGGTTTGTTGGCTTCTCCATGTTGAGTGATAGGAGGCGAGTCCTCGGCGAACGCGGGAGCACAATGTGAGAAGGCCGCGACATATAATAGAATTGTGATAAAGGCTGATCGCATGTCGGTCTATCCCATTGAACATTTTGTGGAATACAAGTGTATTTTTAAAAAAGAGAGGTACTGAGTTATGTGATCTGATCGAGGGAAAGGCAAGGTCGATTTCTCGAATTGGGAATAGGGCGTGTACATGCGACGGGGACAGTGATGATAAGATGAAAGTCCTGGCGGATAAGGTTTTTAGATTTCCTAGCAACGCAATGCCTTCGTATGGCGTAAATTATGTTAAAAATTCACCGTTTGTTACAATTTTGGTGCCGGTCCTAATATTACTAAAACGTAATTTTTTCAGATGTTCTACCAGCCGATAGTCTTTGTACGTCAACCACCGAAGGGCTTTTTATCATGAAATTTAGACTTGCCTCACTTGCTCTCTCCCTCGCCCTTGTATCCTGTGCCACAAACCCCGAAAAAGTCCACGATGTAGACACGAAGCTTGACGTCAAAGGCAATATCGGTGACTCAAAGATTGGAATTAACGATAAAAACGAAGCCATTATTCAGCAGGAACATCAGGCCCAGGATGAGCTCACGATGCAAGATGCAGTAAATATGAGGCTACAGGACGATGCAAATCATTATGAAGGCGAACTCAAGGAATGTTTAACTTACATCGCTGACAAACGCCTGGGTGGAAACGGCACAATTCCCGAGATACCCGACGTCAGCAATCTCAAGACGGATGACGATATAACGGAAGATATGGGTACTGATAAAGACGGTACCTTGAAAATTGTGAAAAAGAGCTCGTTCCGTCAACGACTCATCCACGCTCGCTCCTACGAGAAGTCTCTGCGGGCAATAACCAAATTGTTGAAAAAACAGGACGAACAGTGCGAGATGAATTTAGAACTCGCAAGAAATAAGGTTGGTTTACCCGGAAAGAAAACGGCAGCGGAAGGGTACTTCAACAAAGAAGGAAAGTGGGTTGAGACGAAACGGGGTGAGACCAACGTAAATGATGCCTTCGAGATTCAAGCTAATAATGCGAGTAAATCGGGGCACTGAGTCTGAGATTATCTGAACAAAAAAGAAGCCAAGTCTCGCGGACCTGGCTTCTTTTTTTGTTTAATGAGTATGTTGCCGAGAAACTAATTTTTAGGATTCACACGAATTATCGCCATCATAGCCTTGTCTTCGTGTTCCAAAATATGACAATGGTAGACAAAGTCGCCAACATACGGCCCGCGGAAGTCCATCCTCACTTTAATGCTTGGATAGGGATCTGTGCCCGTCCAATAAGGAATGTTGATCACATCGTGGTACTGAGCTTCGCTCGGCGATACAGGCTTGCCGTTTTGTTCCAATACCAAAAAATGAATTTGGTGAATATGAAAAGAGTGAATTTCATCCGTTCTGTTTTCTATTATCCAGTCTTCGGTCGAGCCTTGCGTTGTGGTGATGGCCGGAGGGAGATGAGGATTGAATAGGGTAGGCGCTTGATCGTCAACGACGATAAAGAAATTGGTGCCCGAAGGAGTATCTGTTGATGAAAAGTAAAGTTTGCGCAGTGCGTTAGGGTTTGCTGTGTCAAGGCCTTCAAAACGAAGTTTTGGGTAGTTGCCAGCCGTAGCGGGTAGGGCGAATTCTGGCGTTTGCCCTACCGTCGGTGCTAATAAATTAAGTCCTACACCTTTTGTCACGATATTTAAGAGGGGACGGGCCGGATCAAGATCTCCGCCTGGACCGGTGTCGACTAGTCGGCTGATAAGTTGCGCCTTCTTCACCGAGGGCCCCGGGGGAGCCACGACAAACTCAATTCGGCTTCCCGGCGCCATTACATAGTTAGTTAGTTAATGTTATGGGAGTTCCACGTCGCTTTGAATTTTGCGAGTTCGTCGGAACAGCATCTAGGGAGACAATCCTAAGAGGCTGGGGTATATCATCGTAAAGCAATTGGAGATCGAACATCGCACCGCCAGCAGTGTTTACGGCTCGCCAGATCTCCGATCTACCGGAGGTCATCTCCAGTGTTGGAGCTATATAACCGGGATATAAAATAGGAATGCCATTGAGTGAGATGTCCCAGGCTGGAGTTTCCCTAGTCTGTTCCACTTTCGGTGGCAGTAGCTGATCACGTAACACTAAGGTTCTCTGTACCAACCCTTGGGTCTCAGGAAGAACGCGCTCAATGCCATCGACTATCAAAGCACCTGTCGCTCCTCCTTGGACGGCTGCTTCAGCCAAGCCGTGGACATGCGGGTGATACCAATACAGGCCAACACTTACGATCGAATCGATAATGCACCAGAAGTGAATCTAGGTCTTTTGCAAGACATTTAACGGCACGCGCCGCATCGTTGCCCATAACTTCCCGCAGTTCGAGGAAGGCCTGCCGGGCATTATTCTCGCTGCTCGCGTACATGATCTTATGCGCCAGCAGTTTGAAGGCATCCCGAAGCCTCGCAGACGTTTTTGCGATCGCGTTGCTCATGGAATGCGCCCAGTACCGTTGAGTCAGTGCCTGAGGAAACTCCTCTTTAAAAAGCTTTTCAAGGCCTGGAAGACCATCCATGATCCCCAGGCGAACACTTTTAGTGTTTAATCCGCGCTTCTTAAGCTCGGAAAACACCGCTCGGCAAGCATCGACGTTATCTTTGCTACCAGGCTCTATTGCCAAAATAGAGCGAAAGTTATTTTCGTCAACCCCAAGGACGACAAGCGATGGCTCTCTTTCAGTCGAGCCACGACGTTGAATCTTAAAATTAGTGCCGTCGATGTAAAGCGCCCAGTAGGGCTTCGTTATGGGCCTTGTAAGCCATCGCCCGGCTTCGCCTGCGATGAGATCGAGTGATGAGGAAATAGTGTCTTTAGAGACCTCAACACCCAATAGCCGTCTCGATATCATCGCCAGCGTCCGCGTCGAAAGTCCTGCCAAGTGGAGAACCGCCATATCCGTCTTGAGGCGTGGATCAGTTCGCTCGTAAGCGGGCACTACCGCTCTCTCAAAGGGTCCTTTGCGATCCTTCGGCGTGCGAATTGTCACGCCGCCGATGCCTTTGAGGATATATTCGCGATCAGGATGATAGCCATTTCGTTTGTTATCGATCTGGTCTGATTGACCTAAAAAAAACGTCTATTTCAGCCTTCCTTTCTAGGTTTGGCCTAAATTTCAATTTAGGCGGTGACACGTAGGATGTTTTCGACTTCGTCACCAAACCATTTATTAAGGACTTTTTCCAGCGCCTTAGGCTCGATGGGCTTACTAATGTAATCATTCATGCCCACAGAGAGACATTTTTCCTTGTCGCCCTTCATCGCACTTGCTGTCATCGCAATGATATAAATATGTGGATTCGGGATGGTTTTGCTAGCTCTAATCACTTGCGTTGCGTCATAACCATCCATTTCCGGCATATGGCAGTCCATCAAAACGAGATCGTAGTCTGCATTGTGAAGAGCATCGATGGCTTCCTTGCCGTTCGCCACCGTATGAGCGAAATGCCCTAATTTCTCAACCATACGCACGGCTACTATTTGATTGACTTGGATGTCTTCCACAATAAGAATTCGACAGCGCCTTGCTTTGCGAGGACTCAACTCCAGTGTTGAGACCGGCATATTTTTCGATGCCGCGTTCTTCAACCGTAAGGTAAACCAAAATGTTGAGCCCTTGCCGACTTTGCTTATGACTCCGATGTCGCCTGCCATTCGTTGCACCAAATGGCGGCTGATTGAGAGTCCAAGGCCTGTTCCCCCAAACTTTCGAGTCGTTGAACTGTCGGCTTGCGAGAAGGGCTGAAAAAGCTTTTTGGTTGATTCCTCGGAGAGACCAACGCCCGTATCTTTGATCTCTACTCGGATAAAGCTGCCGATAGCGGTCTGCTCAAGGAGCAGACAGTGAAGTTTGATCGTACCGGATGGCGTAAACTTGACAGCATTGGACAACAGATTGGTTACGATCTGTTGAAGGCGGCCGGGATCGCCATTCACAAACTTAGGAATAGAATCAGATAAAGTAAGTTCGAGGGCCAACCCTTTTTTCTCGGCGATATAACGGGTCGAGAGGTAAGCGTCTTGCATAGCCTGATCGAAGCAAAAATCAATCTCTTCGAAATCAAGTTTGTTGGCTTCGATTTTAGAGAAGTCGAGGATGTCGTTGATGACGGTTAACAAGGCCTGACCCGAACGTTTGATAGCATTCGCGTACTCGATCTGATCGGAGTTCAGTTTGGAATCAAGCAGAATGTTTGTCATGCCCATGACGCCGTTGATGGGCGTACGAATTTCGTGCGACATGTTGGCAAGAAATTCGGATTTGAGCCGTGACGATGCGACTGCGGCTTCTTCACGGATTTGATGCTGGGCCTTTGCCTCCTTGGCAACATTAAGAGCTGTCACGTCGAAGGTAATACCAAGGTGGTGCGTGATTTCATTTTTTTCATCACGGATGAAACGCGCTGTGGCGCGAAGCCAGTGCATAGACCCATCAGGCCATATCGCTCTATATTCCATCTCATAATTCTCTAAATGATTTTTTGCCGCTTCGGTGGACTTTTGACTGAAGATCTCACGATCGTCGGGATGAAGCTTAGCGACCAGTCGATCGGGCGAAATTTCGCCTAAGCCGCTTGGCACGCCATAGAGCTTGTCGTGAAAGATCGAGCCTCTGACCACTCCACGTTTGACGTCGAAAGTCCAGGTTCCAAGTTGAGCCGCGTCTTGCGCAAGTTCGAGAGCGACACGCGCCCCCTGAAGCTCCTCCATCTGCATTTTTTTCGCATGGATATTACTAGCTGTGTTGGTCCATTTTATAATTTTTCCCGAAGCGTCTCGCGTTGCTACCGTTTTGAACATGTGCCAGTAATAGATTCCGTCCCTGTTTCGATAGCGAAGTTCGCTGTCATCAAGAACACTTTCGTCGACGGATTTAGTAAAGCGTTCACTTGCCATCGCTACGTCGTCCGGATGAAGGAAGTCGGTGAGCTTGAACTTATCCGTCTTTTCGATCCCGAGATAGGCATAACCCAGACTGTTTAGGAAAGTCAGATTTCGATCGCTGTCGGTCGTCCAAATGATTTGAGGAATAGATTCGGTGATGTGTTGAAATTCGGCCTCGCTGTTCTTCAACTCCGCTTGGGCGTGACGCAGGGCCACCAATAAGGAGTCCTGGATTTTTATACTCTCGCTTTGCTGAACGATCGTGCCTTGAAGCAATTGATTGGTTGCCTCAAGTTCGAGATTTCTTAGCTTGCGTTCTTCATCAAGGCGGTTGAGTTGGATGCTATATCGCCAGGTGATACCAAGGAAGAAGATTATATTGCCGACGGTGGATAAAAGATTGCTAAAATCAGAGCTATACAAAGACAGGGCTTCGCCGTTTTTTTGGACCATGTGCATCAGAGGGGGGACGACTACGGATCCTGCCATCATGCGTCTTGCCGCCTGTCCGCCCGTACCTCTCTGAGTCAGCACATGCATAAGCCCGACCTCATGATTGGCCATAAGGAAGCCGAATGTCAGGAAAGAAAAACCCAGGGCTGTCTGAAAGGCCATCTGCGTATAATACGCTTCGTTCAAGCTATAGGTCGTTCCCATCAAATAGCCGAGTATGGACTGAAGCGAGATGATGCTGGTGAGAAAAGTGAGAACCTGTGCAGTCTGACGAAAGCGATTTGTATTCCTGTTGCTAATAAGTAAGGCGCTGGCGATCATGATGAAACCGAAGGCTGCTATCGGTGGAGGGCGGCCTGGGTGGAAGCCGTTCTTTCCTCCAAGAGGATCGTCAAAGAGAAGTTCGTCGATGTGAAAATCAAACTCAAATAGATATTCACACATGGTCGCCACACCGAGTGTAAGTGCAAAAAATGCGAAGCCCTTACCGATCTTGCGCAGAGGGCCGGACGAACTAGCCGTCAGCAAGAGGGAAAGGCTCATACTGAGCAGGCCCACGGCGGTGTTGGCCTTCATTGAAACAAAGCTCGGGAGCAGGTCCTTAAAGAAGGTAATATCAAAGTACCAACCGATCAAAACCAAGATGGAAATTGTGCCTGTGGCTAGACAAGAAGCCCACACGCTGGCCTTGACCTTCAGGTTGGATAAAGTTTCCTTAATCTCGGAGAATGGCATAAGTATCCGCCTCTGGGTGAATGTCCCGGTCACTAGATCGGCGGATTATTCAGCGGGTTGAGAGGATTTCTGAAGTTGGTTTTGTTACATTGAAAAAATAGTCATTTTTCTCTAGAAAATCCGGACCTAATTTAGTGAAAATATTTCATAAATAGTTTTTTATAACCACTTTCTGGCAGGATTTTGCGGAATTCTCCGGTATTTTAAACGAATTCAATTGCCCGTGATTTCGTCTTTCTTAGGATATGAATAAAAATTCCGATAGCTGCGGATAAAAGTTCTGGCCCATCGCGCACCGATATTTTCGGGGCCGGTAAGGATTCGTGCGTTAAAGTACCAGATGTGGCCAAAGTCGATCTCCATCAATGCTTGGATTCATTTCAAAGCGGTCATCTGCTTTTCTATATCGAGCGGAATTACCGAGGTGGGTGTGCACCTTCGCGTCTTGGTGCAACGACGAGCAGTTGCATTCTGGAATATCGTTTACAATGCCAAGTTCCAGCCACTCAAGGGGCAGACGGAGAGATTTTAGCCAAACGTGATTATATCAATTGGAAGGCTCGTGAAAATAAATCTAACTTTGTCTTGGTACTGTTTCCAAAGGAGATCGACAACTATTTTCAACAGGATCTTTACGGCCAGCTAAAAACTGAGTGGACTGCTACATTTGCAATGGATTGAGTGATCGTGCTGTTCCTTGTTTTTTGATAGGTTCTTATCCTTTTAACCTCTGCAATCGGGGTGTTGGCCATTTTTAACAATGGCCCACAACTCTTCTTTTTTAGGCCGAAGCTTTCCGTCTCTGACGCCAGACCCAAAGCAGTCCGAGGAGGATGCTGAGTGGAGCAAAGACGATGTGTAGCAGATAAATATTGTTCTTGAGATGGTTAAGTTGATACTCGGTCGCCTCTTTAAGCAGTCGTCTTTCCCGCCGAATTTTGGCTTCCTCTTCCCGCAATTCCTGAATCATCAACTGCTGGTCTTTTGACACCACCTGACCCAATTCATTATTTTGCTGGCTTTCCCATTGCCCGAGTTTCTCCTGAATCTCAGCCAGGCGCGAAGCCAAGCTCGAATCTTGTCCTTGAAAACGCTCTACTGAATGCTTTTCGATATTGATGATCTTTTGCAGACTGCGATCGACATGAATACGACTTCGGATTGCGATGAGGTCCTGATGGCCGTTAATAAACTCCAGAGCGTTCATGAGGAAGCTAATGTTGTCGCCTTTGGGCTTATATACCATCTGTCCCAAAGACTGAATCTTATCGACGGTGAAAGAGTCGCTCAGAAAGTCGACGTCACTGACGATAACCATGGCCCCCTCTTGGTCCGCCACTTCCTTATGCGGAAGGTTTGAGCCTTCAGGGGGCACTTTAAAGGTCGAACGCCATTTCCCTTTGAGCAGAGCGGCGAGGACACGGCGCCCTCCATCGGGCTTCAGTTGTTCGGCGATCTGCTGAGCGGTCATGTATTCCGTGAGATCCGTCTTGACCAGGCCGCTGTTGGTTCCGGTGCTGATCAAAGGTGTGAAGGTATAGGGCTGTTCCGCTTTGGCTTCAAACCATCCCGCTTCAAGGAAATTGATCTTCTGCAGGCTTTTGGAAATCGAGAGATCATGGTTGACCTCATCAACGCCCAATTGCAATTGGAATGGATAATCGTAGTTCATCTGAGCGATCTGAACATGCGTGGCGCGTTCGCTGTCGCCGACCAGAGTGTCCGCGTGAAAGCTAACGCCCCAAGGGTCGAGGAAGTGGGAGAATTGACTTGCGAAGTTATTGTTCTGACCCACCCGACTGGGATAATTAATTTCATAACGGCAGAAAGCATCGAGAAAAACGATCATCTTGCCGCCCCGCATCAGGAATTGATCGATGGCGTAAAGAATGTTCGGGTCGACGATCCGAGGATGAATCAAAATAATTGTCTGAAGATTCTCGGGAATCGATTCGGCGGTGATCTGAATATTTACGATCTGATAGAGGCTCCGCAAGGCTGAAACGAAGGCCCAATCGTTACGAAGGGCGCTATTCTCACCAAGCTCGTCCCCCACCAGAGGTAGCTCGGACATGATCCCAAGGCTCGGCTTGGCGGCTTGAGCCAGACGAACGATCGATTCCGTCAGTTCATATTCAAGCTGGGCTTCGGTCTGGACGTTGAAGAGAGGGATGGAAAGGTTGTGCTCGCCCTGTCTCATCGCGAGTCCAAGATAAGCGTTTGCTCCGGCAATTCCCGGAATTACGCGCATGCCGGCGATGCGGGCCTGGACCTCCTCTTCCGAATCCTGGGCCGGATCGATCAGATGCAGGCGGAAGTTTTTGGGCGAAGTCGCGGCGTATTCCCGCAGAAGCTCTTCAATCCGTTGACCATAGTACTTTAACTGGGGAGGAATGCTGCTGCCGGTAAAATAGAGGTCGGCATGGATCGGTTTTTCCAATCGCTCGATAATCCCTTTGGTGCCACCGGAGAGAGTATAGAGTTCTTCTTCGGTCAAATCCCATCGGACATGGGCATCGCGGGCCAAGAGCACGAGGATCAAAAGCCCTGCGCCCATCGAGAGATAACCAAAGATCGTGGCGCGACCCGGACCTCTCTGCTTTCTTTTATTGTGGAGAACACTCTGATTCAGGAAGAGGCAGAGGACTGTCCAGGCCAGGAGGAAGAGAAAATCCCTGAGATCGACGACCCCTCGAAAGGCCGCGACCAGGTGATAGGGAACACCGAGCGGACTGAGGCGATCGTTCCAGGTCAGAGGGAGAAAGGTCGGGATTTTTTCATAAAGAAGATGGCTGCCAATCGCCATGAAGAAGAGATTGCCCACAGCCGCGAGAACGTAAGCCGCCAACACGTGTGGAGCAAGCGCCGACATCAGCGAACCCCAGGCCACTTGAAAAGCACAGAGCGCGGCGAGGGCAAGGTAGCCCGCAGCGATCGTGCCCCAATCGGGCGGCCCGAGATAGGCAAGGGTAACACTCAGGGGAGAAGTGGATGCCAAAGCAACGAGTGCCACGCTCCAGGCAAGGGCAAAACGCGCGAGAACCACCGACCACAGAGGAAGGGGAAAGCTAAAAAACCAGGGGAGGGCATCCAGGGTCTTGGACTTTGCCCATTGCGTCATGGTCAGGAGTGGAATGAAGAGACTGCTGAGCACGGGTATGTAGAGAAAAAGAGGCAGGAGGGATGTGTGCGAAGTGTCGAAGAATTTGCTGGACCCCAGTGTGAGAGCGTTGACAACAAAGAGGTTGAGGGCAAGTATCCAGTACGTCATCGGCTGACGCAGGAGGATCCGTCCTTCATGGAGATAGAGTATCCAGGCTTTCTTTATCGTTACCACGCGGTTCCTTCCACAGCTCAGCTAACGTCTGCATCAGCGGAGCGATACCGAGAAACTTTTGATCAATCACGGTCGACCCACTGTCGAGAACCAAAATTCTGTCGATCCACCCGGGTAAACATTCAACCGTGTTGGTTGCGAGGATCATACTGCTCTTTGAGAACTTGCGACCCAAGATATCGATTGTACTATGCAATTCCTTAGGATCCAAACCTTGGAAAGGATCGTCCAGAAATATCAAGTCAGGGTCATGAAGCGTAGCCAGGGCCATGAGCACACGCATTTTCTGCCCGTAGTGCAATTCATGTATACAGTGGGAAAGTTCTTTTTTGAGTAGCCATTTTTCGGCTAAATCTTCGGCCGTATTGGTCGGGAAGGGCATGCCGCGCATGGTCGCGAACATGCGAAAAGTTTCTTCCACCTTCCATTCTCCGTTGAGCGTAGGGTGCGAGGGCACATACCCGAAGTAGCGACGGGCCTCCTGCGCATTATAGCGAAGATCGCTCTGACCAATCTTTATACTGCCTTCGTGCGGAATGATATATCCGGCGAGAATCTGCAGCAGCATCGACTTGCCCGAGTTGTGCAAACCGATGATCGCGAGCTTTTCACCGTCTTCCAGAGTGAGATCAAAGTTTTGAATCGCCACGCTTCCGCGCGGGGCATGGCTCAGATTTTTGACTTCAAGCATGCCTATATCCTCATCGACTTTGGTGCTAGACGGGCGCCGGGAGCGCGCGCTTCTTCTGCCGCCACTTAATCGTATTAAAGATGGCCGTAAAGCTCAAGCCCAGCGCGAGACCAATCCAAAGCCCCATGAGGCCTTTGCCCATGACAAAGCAAAGAGTCAGGCCGACCGGCAATCCGATCCCGTAATGCGCGAGAAGATTAGTATAGAGTGCTGTCTTCGTATCACCAAGGCCGCGTAAGGCGCCGGCTGCAGCGACCTGCACTCCGTCAAAAACCTGAAAGAGCGCGCAAAGGAAAATGATGCCTCCGGCGATACGAATGACCTCGGCATCCTCGGTGAAAAAGCGCAGTAAAAATTCCGGAAAGAGGAAAAGGACCAAAGCGGAAAAGCTCATGAAGAGAAACGCGAAGAGGATGCCTTGCCAGCCGGCAGCAAGCGCCGCCTGGTAGTTGCCACGCCCGCGATGATAGCCGACGCGCACGGCGATCGCCGACGAAAGACCGACGGGAAACATAAAGGCAAAGGACGCGATGTTAAGCACGATGTGATGGGTGGCAAGAGTCCGCGCGCCAAGCCTTGTGACCATGATCGTGGTGAAGCTGAAGGCAAAGACCTCCAGGAGAATCTGCATGCTCGCGGGCAGCCCGAGGCGAAAGAGTTTGCGATCCATCTCATGATCCTTGCGCGCGAGGATCGACCAGAGATGAGCCCAGGGTTTGTCAGTTTTTTTGCGCCAATAATAGATCGAAATGCCGATGGCGGCAAAGAGGGTAAAGATCCGGCAGAGCGTGGTGGCAAAGGCCGCACCCTGCGCTCCATAGGCTTGAAATCCCCAGTGGCCGGGAACAAAAGCATAGTTACCAAACCAATTCAAGAGGTTGGCGAAGAGTACGGTTGCCGTGAAGGGGAAGGCGATCTCAAAGCCTTGCCAATAGCGGGAAAGGGCCCCATAAATCATCAGGGGCCAAAGGCTCCAGCCCAAGGTCCGGAGGAAAGGTTCGGCGGCACGAACCACATCGTCAGGCGCGCCGAGGATCCAGAGGTTCCTGCTGACGATATAAATGATCGGGGTGAAGATGAGCGAGAAGATGAATCCCATCTTGAGAGCCGAGCCCAGGCAGCGCTCGGCATCTTCGGTCTGTCCCGCGCCATGGGCTTGGGCCACGATGGGGTCCATGCCGTGCAGGAGGCCGAAGCCGATCATGACAATCATCCAAAAGATGGAGTTGCCGGCCGCGACGCCAGCCAGTTCGAGGGAAGAATAGTGGCCGACGACAATACTGTCGACGATGCCCATGGTCATGGCACCGACTTGAGAGATGATGACAGGGATGGCCAGACGAAAGAGTTGGCGAGCTTCGGTGCGAGAGAAGGGCATATTGACATTTCCTGGAGTGTATAGCCTCCAGGAATTCCGTGGAAGGCTTCAGGTCCGGTAAAGAACTTGATTGATGGCCTGAATGATATCAGTGAATGAATTCAGCACAAAGTCTGGCTGAGGACTCTCGCTGTTTTTTGGATCTAAAGCTACATTTTTCGCGACATTGCCCATGGGGCTGAACTGCAAAAGCAGATCCTTCGACTCGGGACGGATCTCGGTACCGTAGCTCGCCCAGCCGGTATGAACGCCGAGGCGTTTGCCGAGACCGACGTCTTTGCGAAGGTTGTCACCGACCCACAGAACATCGCCGAGGTGCGATTCCATCTCATAATCCATGAGAACGGTCTTGAGGCCTTTGGTCCCTGGTTTCTCATAATCATCGGGTAGAATGCGAATACGGCCTTCAAAACCAAACTTCGATTTTTGAAGATGTTTCACAAGAATTTCCTTATCGACTTTGACCTCCTGGGTCTCTTCGTCGATGGGAATGCTAGGATCGGGAAGGCCATAAACCGCCGAGAAAAAGCGGAGAAGACC
>JACMPP010000154.1 GCA_014377445.1 Oligoflexus sp. | reverse complement strand
TGTCGGCGAGTGACGGCATCTGCTCCAGAAAAGCAGGATTTTGATGATTTGGAAAGAGGATGGAGACATCATTCATCCCGAGGCCATGCGGTACATCGACAGGTTTGCTTGCAACAGGCGCCGGTTCTGAGGGATCGGAAGAGCCATGCGAAGACTGGGAGGTCTTGCAAGACCGAAGGGTTAAGGTCAAGCCAGGCAGTAGAGCAAAGCCGAGAATACGAACGCGCATGAGCACTCCTGGAAAAAAAGGCTCCTTACTATTGCAAGGAGCCTATTCATCTATCGAATCGTTATTTTTGAAAAACGTTGGAGGGCACGATGATCCATTCTGTGCTGCCCGGGACTTGCCAGAAGAGCTCAAGAGCGATCTGATCCGCAGGACCCTGAAAGTAATCGAGAACCATTTCATGGGCACCAGCGGTAAGTTCCAGGCTGCCATCCACAGGTTTTGGAGAGTGTTGGCCATCGTTGTTGACGACGATTTTGCTGTCGATGTAGAGAACCGAACCGTCATCCGATTTGAGGCGGAACTTGTAGAGACCCGCATTGGGGATCATGATTTTCCCTGTGGTGTGAAGAGCGAACCACTCGCGAAGCTCAGGAACGCCGGGGAAGCCGTCGTTGAAGTTTCTGACCGGAACGTGGTATTGATCCATGCAAACCGTTGTGGATTTATCAGCCTGGATAGTCGAGAAGTCAGGAAGTTTTTGGGTATTGCTGGGGAGCTTGAACACTTCGGCAACGATGGGGAAGATCTGGCTTCCTGCCGCGCAACCGACGAAGATTTGATCCGCAGGAACGACTTTGACTTTGTCGCTATCCTGGATCGAGGGTTCGTCAGCGAGGCTGGCGGAGATGGTCACTTCCTCTTCTGCCGCGAGCACGGCAGGGCTGGTGTAGAGGCCGTTGGCATCGATGCTTCCCGCATCAATCCCGACTGGGCTTTCGATCTTCCAGATGACTTTGGATTTGGTCATGCCGCTGATTACGACCGAGGCCTGAAGGGTCTTGAGACCGGAACGAATTTCGTTCGAAGGGAGAACGAGTTGAAGGGTAACGGGAACCGGAACTGGCTTGGCCGGCTCAGCATTCAGAGTCTTCTTGGGGGACTCGGCTGAAGCGGGTGTGCCACTGAATGTTTTGGATTCCGAGCAGCTCGTTCCCAGGACGGCAAGGGCAGCAAAACTGCAAAGTACAAGTTTCATGGTCATCGGAAATATCCTCTCTTAGTTACAGTCCGTCTGATCCATCGCTATCGGAGCAAAGCGGAAATTTCTAAGAAAAGATTCGGGGCCCAATCGGAATTTTCCGATTGGGCCCCTGCGGCCTGGGTCTCGTGGAAATTAGAAAAGATTTAAGTACTAAAACTAAATTGAAAGAAAATCGGCGCTTCGGCCGCAGTTCCACTTGGGAGGGTGTTTTCTGAGGGGCAGAGGATGATCCTTGCTCATTTTGCCATTATTCAGGAGAAGACCAAGTTCATTGAGGAGAACACGAACATCCTCACTATCTCGCAATCGGTAACGGGCATGGGAACTGTGGCCGCCGACCACCACGGAAAATCCGTCCGCCGGGACTTCCAAAAACATATCTTCGTCGGTGCGATCGTCGCCGATGGCCACCAAACAGGTTTCTGACCTCTCGTCATGATTCGACTTTAAAAGGTCTTTGACCACCATGCCTTTGTGCAGATGAGGGAAGCGGGCCTCGACCGTTTTTTTGCCTTCAAGAACCTGCAGCGAAGGGAAGTCGCGGGCGATCGCCTCGCGCAATTCCGCGCACGATTTCTGGCTGTCATGCTGATTCGCATTGCGATAATGAAAGCAGCAGCTAAACATCTTCTTTTCCACCCGGGTGCCGGGATACTGCGCAGCGATTTTGCACATGGCCGATGAAAGCTCGGTCATCGCATGCACTTCAGCTGCCGTCACCCGATCCTCACGCCCCTCGCTAACGGCTCCATGCTCAGCATGAAGATGAACCTTGATGCCCGCGAACCAACTTTTGAGTTCGTGCATGGGGCGTCCGCTGACAATGTGTAAGTCGCAGAGTCTCGAAAGTTCGGATAGGATCTTGCGTAACTCCTGATCGGGAATTGCTGTAGCTGGCACGCGGACGATTGGAAACAGGGTCCCGTCGTAGTCAAGCGTGACCTTGATCGGCCTTTGTTTTTGAGCGATTTCGGCAGCCAGCGACTTGGGGCTCTCGAAATGTTGTCTATGAATGGACGAAGGTGTCGAACGCAACTGGCTCAAGAAAGTATGAGACCAATCGGCTGTCCGGAAGGGCAATACCCGATCGCGCAGCGATGCCATGCGCGCCTCGCGCTCAGCCTTTGGCATTTCAACCGCAGTTTTAAAACTCGTGGCCATTTGTCTGATGTCGTAAGGGTTGATCATAAGGGCTTCGTGCAGTTCGGTGGCGGCTCCCGCGAATTCGCTCAGGACCAGCACACCATCACCATCCAGTCTCGAAGCGACAAATTCCTTGGCGACTAGATTCATTCCATCCCGCACCGGCGTGACCAGCATCACATCCACGTCCCTGTAAATCTGGTAAATTTCGTGCGGAGCAAAGGAGCGCGTCAGATAGAAAATCGGTTGATAGGCGGGGGTCGCAAATTTACCGTTGATGCGCCCGACATGTTCATCCAGTTGTCTTCGAAAGTGATGATAAGCCGGGACATCCTCGCGCGAGACGGGTGCGATCTGAATGAGCATAAGCTTTTCACGTAGCTCGGGGTTGTGTTCCAGCAAATGCTCAAACGCGAGGAGTTTGCGCGCGAGTCCTTTGGTGTAATCGAGGCGATCGACTGAGAGCATGAGCTTCAGCTCTGGATGTTCAGCCCTGACCTTGTGCAGGGCATCGGCCAGCGGGCTCGGCCCGTCGAAGGGCTTGCTCAGTTCCTCAGGATCGACACCCAGTGGATAGGCGCTGATCTGCACCTGACGGTCAAACAGGCTGATGCTGGAATCGAAGGCATCGTAATTGAGCAGCTGTTTAGCCGAGGCTATGAAGTGATCGACATATTCGGTCGTGTGAAAGCCGATAAGGTCGGCTCCAAGAAGTCCTTTGAGTATTTCTTTGCGCCAGGGGAGAATGCGATAGAGTTCGTAAGCGGGAAACGGAATGTGCAGAAAGAATCCGATTTTGACATCCAGATTCATTTCGCGCAGCATCTGGGGGACGAGCTGGAAGTGATAGTCGTGTATCCAGATGAGGTCGCCTGCCTTTGCCACATTCGCAATCGCGTCAGCCACGATTTGATTGACTTGGGCGTATTGATCCCAACCCGTAAACTGGAGCGGAAGATTGCCGACCTGGTAGTGATAGAGCGGCCAGAGCACGCCATTGCACATTTCCGTGAGGAAAGCGTTGTGGGCCTTTTTGGGGAAGTCGATGGGAATACAGCCATGCGCTTCAAACTCAGCGCGAATGTCTTCGTTCATGTCCTTCGATAACTTTTGACTCGCTCCGCTCCAACCAAGCCAAAGACTTTTATCTTTTAAAAGTGGCATGAGGCCGGTGGCAAGACCGCCGACGCTGGCTTCCAGGGTAAAACTGTTATCTTTGACGACCACGCTATAGGGCAGGCGGTGGGATACGAGCAAGGTGCGGCTCATGCAGGAATCTCCTCTGTCTGATTTATGGACGGGGAGTCGCGAGCCAGACTGGGGCGGCGAAACTCACAGGGTGATCCTTGCAAATGGAAAAGAGAGCTGCAAGGTAGGACGGCCCTGGTCAGGCGCGAGATGTTATTTAAGTGTCTGGAATTATTATTTTAAATGAGCTTACAAAAAAGTTTTTCGCTATCAAACTGTCAGCAGTATGATGCCTATGATGGCGGAGACAGTCGCGAGAACTTTACCCGTCGTGATTTTTTCTTTGAGAAAGATTACGGCGAGAAGCACTGTAAAAACAGTCGAGGTCTGATTGAGCAAGGCTGCAATCGTGGCTTGCAGATATTTATAGCCGGCAATCCAGAGGATGATCGACAAGTAGGAACTAAGAAAGCAGGCTCCGAGCAACTGCACTTTATGCGGCGTGCGAAAAACCTCGCGAAATTGCTGGCCGCGATAGGGGATGCGCAGAAACATGACAAACGCAGTGAGCACGCCCCCGATCATTCGGATCGTGACGAGAGAAAAGAGAGGGGTTCCGGCAAAGAGTGGTTTAACCATCACGATGCCTCCCGCCATCATGAAGAGACCGAGGCCCATGAACAGAGATCCGCGTTTGAGATTAAGTTTTGTGCCGCCATTCGTTTCTTCGCCTGGTTCCTCCTCACGGGGCTCAGGCTTCAGAAAAAGAAGCGAGGCGATGATAAAAACGCCACCGACGAGCATCATCGGCGTAGGACGTTCGTCAAAGAATAAAACGGACAAAATTATTACGAAGGGACTGAAGAGGCATTCGAGGATCGCGATGTGCGAGGCGCGGAGATAGCGCATGCTGTGGAGGACAATGCCATCGGCGATACCGATGCCAATGCCACCACTGACGAGCAGCATAACGCTGTGTTGCCAAGCCTTTGGCCACTGAATACCGCCTTCAAAGAAATAGCAGGTGGCGATTAGAAGAGGCAATCCAAGTAAACTCTTCACTAAATTAAGTGCGAGGGGATGCATCCGTGCTCCTGAGAATTTCAGAAGAATCACAGCGCAGGACCAGACCACAGCACAGAGTAAAGCGATAACAATGCCCAGCATTTAAGCACTCCGAGTACGACAGGGAGTTTACTTCTATAGAAAAATCTGCATAAATACCAGCAAGGTCTCCTCTTTTGATTCGCGAATCGTCGACAAAACTGTCAATCATTTGACAGTCCATCATCACGAAATAAGATGCGTCATGTTGACTATAATCGACTATTTCGCTTGTGAGGGGGACATAATGCTTAAGATTTCGTATATTTAAAAAGATACTATTCCGAAGATTGCACGGGAACGGAGAAAGGGTGGCCATGGAGGCTCAGGAAACGAAGCGTGGGAAAGCCCAATTAAAGACCAGCAGTACCGCGGAGTATTTCGCCAAGAACCTTCAGCAGGTTGGCTTTTCATCGCCTACCAAAGCTGTGCTCACAACGCTCAAGGAGGCTTTTGACAACTCCCTGGATGCCTGTGAGGAAAACGACATTTTGCCGATGATACGGGTCGAGGTGGAAAAGCAGGGCAAGGGTTCGACGAAAAACACAGACCTCATCTACATTTCCGTTCAGGACAATGGACCAGGTATTTCCTTCAAAGAATTACCCATGGTCTTTGGTGAGTATCTAGCCTCTTCGAAGTTCGGACGTGGGCGTTGTACGCGAGGCCAGCAAGGCATCGGGATTTCAGCGGCGACAACCTGGGCTATGCAAACCGCTGCTCAAGGTGTGAAGGTCACGACCAAGACCAAAGGCCAGAAGAAGGCGACTCAGTGTCGTATTGAAATTGACCTGAAGAATAATAAAGGTTTGATGAAAGACAAGGTCGATATCGACTGGGCTCCCGCGCATGGTACGCGTGTGGAATTCTGGATTGACGGCCGGGTACAGCTCAACGGCGAAGCGGGCCTCATCGCCTTCCTCAAGAGCAATGTGCTCGTCAACCCGCACCTTTCTCTTAAATATAAATTAATGGACGATGCGGAAGTAACCGTGGATCGTGTGAGCGACAAGGTTCCTCATATTCCCGATGCCACCGCTCCTCATCCTCACACTATGAAGCTGGGCGAGTTCATGGGGCACGGCAAGCTCTATGGCAACATCCAGGTGCGTGAGTGGCTCCAGACCGCCTTTTCCCGCATGACGAACAACGTCTTTGAGGACCTGGTGAAAAATCATGGTACCCCGAAGAAGCTCTTCGACCTGAAGATGAACGATATCAAAGAAGTTGATTTCAAAAATCTCTTCGCGGCGATTCAAACCGCTGAGCTTCCTCCACCTTCCACGGGTTCGGTCCTCGCGATCGGCGAAGAGGGTCTGGCGCGCAGTATTCTCCGGCTCGGCGACATCGATTACTTCTCAGTCGTCTCGCGCAAACCTGCAATCTGCGACTTTAAGCCGGTTCAGGTGGAAGTTGCGATTGCCCGGATGACTTCACGCAACGATGGTGTGAACGAAGAGGACGAGTCGAGCGAAGTTATTCGGTTCGCTAACCGCGTTCCCCTGCAGTTCGATAAGGCTAGCTGCGCGATCATGAAGGGTGTGACCTCGGTGAACTGGAAAGTGTACGGCCTCAAGCAGGCGCGGAATACACCACCTTCCGGCCCCTACATCATCGCAGTTTCTGTCGTTTCCCCTTTCATTAAATTCAAAAACGCCTCCAAAGAAACGATCGATGCCTCCGACGAACTCGTCGAGGAGATTCGCCGCACTCTGATGCAGGCGGGTCAAAGACTTTCGCGCCACCTGCGCAAAGAGCACAAGGAAGCGATGCTCGAAAGCAAGATGCAGCATATCGAGCAGTTTGCCCCGATTCTGGTGGAAGGTCTGGTTCGTCTCACGGAATCCTCGCAGGAGCGTCGTGAGCTTGCTCACAAAGGACTTTTGAAAATTCTCGGTCGCGAAGCGAAGGACGCAAAAGACGAATTGGCCGAAGCGGACCGTAAGCTCGAAGCGCATCTCACTCAGAAACGGAAACAACTCGGTGCCGCTTACGACATCGTGATGGGACGGGAAGAGGATGACGAAGATCATTCGCGCAGCGAAGTGAGGGTCGGACGTAAAGGCGGCAAGCCCAACACCAAACTCAAAAAGGGTGTGAGTGAAACCGTCGATGTCATTCTCCCGGATAATGTGAAGAAAAAAGCCAAGGATAATAAAAAACCGGGTAAACCAGCGCCCGTGGCCGGTGTGAAGGAAGCCAAGAAAGAATTGGCCAGCAAGAAAGCGGTATCAGCTCCCAAGGCTGTTGCGGATGCGATTCCGACCAAGGGTAAAAAGGGCAAAGTGAAGGGCAAGGGCAAGGCGAAGCCGGCAGATCCGGCCGCTCCGAAGGTGAACGCCAAAGCAGCTAAAGCCAAGGAAGAGCCCAAGGCCAAAGTGAAGGCGGCTCCCAAGAAGGCTGCAGCTAAACCAGCTCCGAAAGCCAAAAAAGCTCCAGCAAAAAAGGCCGAACCCAAAGCCAAGGCCAAGGCCAAGAAGAAAAAGACTAGCGGGAAAGGAAGAGCGAAATGAAATCGATGCGTGGCAAAGTCTTACAAAGCGATATTCCAGCCCTCAGTCAAGAGCTTTGCGAACGCCTTTTGCGCGATCTCGAACGTGCGAAGCGGCCGGTGATCGAAGCGACCAAATGCAGTCTTGATAACTCGATCTACAACCACAAGGTTGGCTTTCTCACGCCAGGCGACAAGAGAATCCGTACGGAGCTCAACGTCGCTTCGGTGAAAAAAATGTCCCGGGCGATCTTCATGCTGGAGATCCTCCTCCGCAACATCGAGACGGGTGCGGTCAACACCAAGCGTGAGCTTTACTATATTTCCAAAGGTGAAGTGAAGCATAGCAAGTACCTGAAGCCGATCGATTTCCAGGATCAAGATGAGTCGGACGGGATTATTGATTTCATCTGCGAGATCATCGAATGCTATCGCGAAGAGTTGAACTGCTACGCGAACGACCGCGGCGGTCAAACCTATTCGCAGCAGCTTATCGTCGAAGAAACTCTGAGCGATGGTGGCCGTGCGGTCATCGATCTGTCCCAGCTCGGAACCTCGCCCTTCCAGCCAAAAAACCGGCCTCAAAACCTGACACTTAGGGCCAAATCGAAGATCGACTACTGTCTGATCGTCGAGTCCGAAGGTACCGCCAACACTCTCGTGGCCAACGGTTTCACCAAACGCAACAACTGCATCGTGGTCGGTGCCCAAGGAGTTCCTTCAAACGCGGTTCGGGGCTGGCTGAAACGTATACAGGACCAGCTAAAGATCCCTCTCTACTTCTTCGGTGACCTCGATGCGTACACCATGCAGAACATCTTCCGTACCCTCAAAGCCGGGTCGGCCGCCTCGCTGATTCGAAACTCCGATTATTCGGCTCCGGAAGTTCGTTTTTTGGGGGTTTTGCCTGAAGATATCGCCCGTTTTGACCTCAACGATTACCCGGTCCAGGAAAACGATGCTCAAGAGGGTCGGGCTTTGAAGAAGGCCAAGGACGCTCTTGAGAATGATCCCTTCTTCCGGGACAAGCGAAACAAAGGCCTGTCGGACATTCTAAGATGGTTGCTCGAGCATAAGAGACGTTGCGAACAGCAAGCATTCTTTACTGTTGATCCGCGCGATCCCACTATGCCAGAAAAAATCATAGTTGAGAAAATTCGCAAGGGAAACTATGTGTGAAGCGGGTTTGTGGGCTTTAGCAGCCGTCAAAGCTCAGCCGCGACGCGCTTTGGTTGAAGAAAATGGCTCTCGTTTAGGATTGCCTTCTTTTCTTCGATTCCAAGATTCTGTACTATTAGAGATGGTAGCGTATCAGGCTAGTGATGTGCGGAAACTGATTTACACGGATGATAGATATGTCGCAGCACGATGATGGCTCAATGAAAGCATTAGTAGAGTACGTGGCAAAAGCTTTGGTTGATGAAGTGGATCGTATCGAGATCAGTGAGATCACCGGCAACCAAACGAATATTATCGAGCTTAAGGTCGCCAAAGAGGACATAGGCAAGGTAATCGGTCGTCAAGGTCGGACAGCGGATGCAATCAGAACGATTCTGAACTGCGCGGCTGCGAAGCTGAACAGACGTTATATCCTCCAAATCATCGACGAGTAATGTCATGAGAACGAATCAGGGCAGCGCAGTCATTCTAACTGCGCTTGAAGGAGTGCGTCTCAGCACTGAAGAAAAACAGTGTTTTGAGCTGTATCCCCCCGCTGGATTTACCCTTTTCCGGCGCAATATATCCCCTTATTTCTCAGCGACACGCGAGCTCTGTGACGAACTCCAGACCCTTAGGGGGCCGGTGGATCTTCCTCTTCTCCTGGCTATCGACCAGGAAGGTGGCCGCGTCGCGCGTCTCAAAGCGCCTTTCCCCGACTTCGGTCCCGCGATGAATCTCGCGGGCGGTAGAACGGACGTGAGCGCGCTGATAGAGATTGAAAACATAGGCTTCAGTATGGCGGCAACCCTTATCCAGCTTGGCATCAACGTGGACTTTGCTCCGGTGGTTGATGTCCTCTCGCGTGAAGAAAACGTGGCGATCGGTGATCGCTGCTTTGGGCGCGATGCTGAATCTGTCTCGGTTCGGGCCGGTGCTTTTATGCGTGGCCTGCATCACGGAGGCGTCCTGGGTTGCCTCAAGCATTTTCCCGGGCAGGGTGATGCCGGAGTTGATACCCATGAGAACGGCGCTGTGATCACGGCGGATCGGGCTCTGCTCGATGAGCGTGAGATTTATCCTTTTCAAAAATTAATTCCCGAAGCACCGATGGTGATGATCTCCCACGCGGTCTATCCGGCGATCGATCCTGAGCGACCGGCGAGTCTGTCGAGCAAAGTCATGGTTGACCTGCTTCGTGGCGAGCTGGGCTTTCGTGGGCTCATCGTCAGCGATGATATGAATATGAAGGCGATCGACCAAAGTCGCGAGCCCTGGTGCGAAGCGATCGTCGCTTCGATTGCAGCGGGTGCGGATCTCGTATTGGTCTGTCGCGAGCTGGAGCGTTATCAGTGGGCGGTCGAGGCTATTCAAGCGGAAGCAGCAAAGAGCAAGGCCTTTGCCAACCGTTTGGCTGAGGCAGTGGATCGGGTGGTTGAGACGCGGAATAAAGTTTAAGATACACAGTTCAGTTTAATAAAGTAAGGCCAGGGATGAATATTCCTGGCCTCGTCTTTTTTGAATTGGCAGTCTTAATCTCATAGAGCCTTGGGTGATTGAGAAAGTTGACCTTCCCACATCCGCAGAAAAGAGACGCTTTTATTCAACGCATCCGGAAAAACTATTGGTGGGCTTCGCTTGATTTTTTAACCCCTCTGCTTTATGCCTCCTAAAACCCTTGCTGGACGCAGTTTTTTTTCGCCCAGCTAGGCTGCCGGTCAGCAGATTCAAAAAGCACGCAATGTTCAAAGCAGGTGCTCTCAAAATTATCGCCCAGTAGGCAGAAAAGTTTGAGGAGGTTCTAAGGTGGGCCGTCTTTCGACGGCCCACTTCTAATCGAAATCTGAAAAATCAGCCGAAGAGGTATTTCTCTTAAGAAGCCGTTCTAGATCTTCTTCATCCTCATCGCCATCTTCAATGGATAGCATAAGGAGTGGGTCCAAGGCTTTCCTTATGGCTTCCGCCGCTTCAATAAGCTCAAATATTTTATCATCAATATCATGGGCAAGATCCGCTAGGTTTTCTCTCGGGAACTCCAGAAATGTATTGTCGTTCAGTAGATAAGACATGCCGGCCTTTAGTTTACAGAGGTCGTCTCGAAGTTCACATTCACCACTGTCCCGCATCTCAACCAGGTATCTAATGTCGTCGAAGCGGTCAAGGGCGTCACCGAGTCTTTCCGTTGAATAGCGATCCCCTAATTTTTCCAACACCCTTTTGTTAAGTCCCTTTCGGATGTCACGTCCCACGGATAGTCTCCCCATTCAACGAGTCTTTGTTGATATCAGTCCCATTTAGACCTATTATTCATTCGAATTTCAACTCTTTCTGATACTTTTTTTATCAGATTTTTCGCCATATAATCTTGGGGGTTAATGAACGAAGCTGTCAAAGACCGCAAAGTAGGGCCTAAAAGGGATTTGGACCTCCCTCTCGACAATTGTCTCAAGGGATTAGCCCAGGTCTCAGATCGAATTGCCTTGATTATTCGTGACCTAGGAGCCGTAACCAACAAATTTCCTGCACGATTTTGCTCAGCATCGCTGTGCCCTCAGCTAAACGATCAATTTCCGATAAATACAGGTTGGCAAAGTGTTGCGAGGTCACATTGCCAATAGGAATGCCGCAGCCTGCTTGGGAATATTCAGGATGGCTTTTCAAAAGGCTCAGAAGCAAAGGCT